>NZ_FMDK01000132.1 GCF_900091995.1 Streptomyces sp. MnatMP-M17 | reverse complement strand
CGCGCGGGCGCTCGCCGACCGCTGGCCGACGCCGGGGCCGCGGGCGCTGGGCGAGGTGCTGGTCGCCGCGCTCGTACCGATGGCGCAGCTCCCGCCGCGCGGGCTCTGGCGGACGAAGGCAGGTGTGCGCAACGTCCCGCTCTCGTCCTGGCTGGGCCGCGAGATCGATCCGCCGTCCCCGGACGGCTCCGATCCCGTAGGTCAGGCGCTGGTACGGCGCTATCTGGCCGCGTTCGGCCCGGCCGCCTCGGCCGATCTGCGCGCCTGGTGCGGCCTCGCCGGGCTGCCGGCCGCGGTCGCCGCGATACGCGAGGAGCTGGTCACCTTCCGCGACGAGTACGGCCGCGAGCTGCTCGACCTGCCCGGCGCACCGCGTCCCGATCCGGACACACCCGCGCCGGTGCGGTTCCTGCCGGCGTTCGACAACGCGATCCTCGGCTACCACGACCGCGGCCGGATCATCGACGATGCCCATCGCGGGCTGTCGGTCGCCGGCGCCCGCGTCGTCCTGGTCGACGGCCGGGTGGCCGCGACCTGGACCGTCAAGGACGGCACCGTGACGGTCACTCCGCTGCGCCGCTTCTCCCGGGCCGACCGCACCGCCGTCGCCGAGCAGGGCCGGGCGCTGGCGTCGTTTCTCGCCGACGACGCCGACGACGACAGCCACCGCGTGCGGATCGCCGCGTCTCCGGGCTGAGCACAACACCGGCGAGGCGCCTCGTACGTGCTCGTACGTGCCCGGCTCCACGCGTGCCGACCTCGGCCGTCAACCTCCCGCCAGCACCACACCCGACTCCGGCGGCAGGTGCAGCACACCGTTCTCGTCCGGCGGTCCGACCGGCTCCCACGCGGCGAGCACCCGGCCGCCGCCGTCGTGGGGCCGGCTGCCGCCCAGCGGGATCCGTACCGGTTCGCCGGAGAGGTTCACCGCGATCCGCAGATCGCCTCTGCGGTACGCCAGCCAGCGCGCCTCCTCGTCGTACGCCACCTTCGTGCCGGCCAGATCCGGATCGGAGAGATCCGGCTGGCCGTGGCGCAGGGCGATCAGTTCGCGGTACCAGGCGAGCAGCCGCGCGTGCGGCTCCTTCCCGGTCTCGGAACGGTCCAGACAGGAGCGCTCCCGTGTCGCCGGATCCTGCGGGTCCGGGATCTCCTCCGCCGCCCAGCCGTGCGACGCGAACTCCCGCCGCCGGCCCGTCCGTACGGCCTCGGCGAGCACCGGGTCCGGATGGTCGGTGAAGAACTGCCAGGGCGTGGAGGCGCCCCACTCCTCGCCCATGAAGAGCATCGGAGTGCTCGGAGCGGTCAGCACGATCAGCGCGGCACAGGCCAGCAGGCCGGGCGGGAGAGTGGCGGAGAGCCGGTCGCCGAGCGCGCGGTTGCCGATCTGGTCATGGGTCTGCGCGTAACCGAGGAAGCGGTGCGCGGGCGTTCTCGTACGGTCGACCGGGCGGCCATGGGTCCGGCCACGGAAGCTCGAATACGTACCGTCATGGAAGAAGACCCGGCTGAGTGTCTTGGCGAGCGAGGCGAGCGGCTCCCGGGCGAAGTCCGCGTAGTAGCCCTGGGATTCACCGGTGAGCGCGGTGTGCAGGGCGTGGTGGAAGTCGTCGTTCCACTGGGCGTGCACACCGAGGCCGCCCTCCGCGCGCGGAGTGGTCGTACGAGGATCGCCGAGGTCGGACTCGGCGATCAGGAAGAGCGGCCGGCCCAGATCGGCGGAGAGCGCGTCGACGGCCGCGGACAACTCTTCGAGGAAGGTCAGCGCGCGGCGGTCGGCGAGGGCGTGCACCGCGTCGAGCCGCAGCCCGTCGAGCCGGAAGTCCCGCAGCCAGGCCAGCGCGCTGCCCAGGAGATACGCCCGTACCTCGTCGGAACCGGGAGCGTCGAGATTGACCGCGGCGCCCCAGGGCGTGTGGTGCGTGTCGGTGAAGTACGGGCCGAAGCGCGGCAGATGGTTGCCGGACGGGCCGAGATGGTTGTGCACCACGTCGAGTACGACACCGAGGCCCAGACCGTGTGCCGTGTCGACAAAGCGCTTGAGCGCCTCCGGGCCGCCGTACGGCTCATGGACCGCCCACAGCGACACTCCCTCGTATCCCCAGCCATGGGTCCCGGGGAACGGGCACACCGGCATCAGCTCGACATGGGTGATCCCGAGCTCGGCCAGTGGCGCCAGCTGGCCGGCCGCCGCGTCGAAGGTGCCCTCGCGGGTGAACGTGCCGATGTGCAGCTCGTACAGGACCGCGCCGGGCAGTTCGCGGCCCTGCCACGAGGTGCGCCACTCGTACGCGGCCTGGTCGACGACGGCGCTCGTGCCGTCGGGCCCGTCCGGCTGGCGGCGGGAGCGGGGATCGGGGAGTACGGGGCCGCCGTCGAGCGTGAAGCCGTACCGCGCGCCGTCGGCGGCCGGCGCCTCGGCGGTCCACCAGCCGTCGCGCTCCGGGTCCCGGGCCATGGGCAGCTCGGTGTCCGCCAGCCGGAGTGCGACCCGCTCCTTCGCCAGTGGTGCCCATACCTCGAACTGCACGAGCGGTTCCCCCTCGTCGTCAGGCCGGCTGCCGCGGCCTTTCGGCTGTCCCCCTCATGGTCGCAAGAGAGACGGCCCGGGGCCCGGTGATCGAGGCGAATCGAGTGGAGGAGCGGTGGAGCCTCGGTGGAGACACCTGGTGGAGACGGACCCGGTCCGCCGCTCCGGGTGGGGGAGGGAGCGACGGACCGGGCCGGTGCGGGAACCGTACGAGCCGTACGAGCGGCCGTGCGAGCCGGCCGTACGGGCCTGGCGGGCCCGTGCGTACGGGATCGGCGGCTACGGGATCAGTGGACCGAGCAGGGCGCCGTGGCGGCGGTGTCCGGCGGTCCTCCCGAGGCGACATAACTGAAGGTCGTGGAGGCTCCCACTGCCAGCGAGCCGTTCCAGTCGGCGTTATGGACCATGACCTCCTGTCCTCCATAGGTGGCGGTGCCGTTCCAGAGGCTGTCGACCTTCTGGCCGGTGGGCAGCGCGAACTCGACCATCCAGCCGAGGATCGCGTTGGTGCCGGTGTTCTTCACCGTGATCTCGGCCTGGTAGCCGCCGGCCCAGGAGTTGGTGATCTTCCTGGTCGCGGTGCAGGTGGCCGTCGGGTCGGTGGGCGGATCGGTCGGAGGCGTGGTGCCGGGTTCACCGACGCCGGTCACCTCGCCGTTGCCGCCGTCGAAGACCACGTCGGAGCAGCTGTAGAAGGTCTCATTGCTGTCCGAGCGCTGCCAGACCATATAGATGATGTGACGGCCGGTCTTGCCGCCGGGCAGGTTGCCGCTCCACTTGTACGCGCCGTCCACGGTGCCGACGGTGCCGGTGACCGCCGGGTGGTCGACGGTCAGGAACGGCTGTGCCTCCAGATCGTCCCAGGTGAAGGTTTTGGTCGGGTCGAAGCCGTCCTTGGTGACATAGACATAGAACCAACCCGGGTGCGCCGCCCACGCGTTGTACGAGAAGTCGAGCCGCGCGCCGGAGGTGAGATGGGTGAGCGGCCAGTCGTTCCTGGCCTGGTTGAAGCCGGAGAACGTGGTGTTGCCGCCGCTGCAGAGCTGACCGTCGGGGATGAATCCCTTGGTCCGCCCGGCGCCGTCGGAGCGCAGCACGGAGAACCAGTTGTAGAGCGGAGTCGTGCCGCTCTCCGCGACGGCGGCCTTGCAGGCCGGATTGACGGGCTTGATCTCACCGGTGCTGGTGAGCCCGTCCCGCCAGCACATGAAGGTACGGCTGGCGGGCTTCATCGGCGTGCCGTGGGCGGTGGAGGTCCCGCTGCCGCCGACGATCAGCAGAAGGGCGGGAAGGACGGCGAGCAGGGCGAGCAGTACGGCTCTGCGCGGAGGTGACAACCACAGTGGGGGGCGAGTCATCGCACGAGGTCCCTTCGGCGTGATCATGACAAGCGAATGTGACTGGGAGCGCTCCCAATTCGGAACGTAGCGCCGGTGGGTGGTTCTGTAAACGCCTTGCGACAGGAAATTCCGGGCGTCGGCCGGAACGGCGGATACGGAGTCTCCGCCTCCGCCGCCTCCGTCAGGTCCGCCCCTCGTAACGGTCGTAACGACGCACGTAACGGAGGACCGCGGGGCGCCCGTTCCGTCTGGACACCTCAGGGCCGTCCGACGGACAATCACACATGTGACGTCCTCCTTCGAGTTCCACACGTATCCCGCACGGCTCTCCGACGCCGAGCGCGACCGTGTCCTCGCGGTGCTCAGGGAAGGCGCGGCGCAGGGCATGCTCTCGCACGACACCTTTCTGCGCCGGATGGATCTCGCGCTGTCCGCCCGGCGGGCCGATGAGCTGAAGCTGCTCACCGCGGATCTGGAGATCGAAAGCCCGTGGTCACGGCGGCTGTTCGGCGCGGTGAGCCGGGCGTCCGCGTTCTCCGTACGGCTGCGCAGGGCCTGGCAGG
>NZ_FMDK01001019.1 GCF_900091995.1 Streptomyces sp. MnatMP-M17 | reverse complement strand
GGCGAGGCGTCCGCCGAGGCGCAGGCCCCAGCCCGCGCGCGAGCCGGTATGGGCGCCGGGGCTCGACAGCCGCTCGGAGCGGCGCGCGGGACGCAGCAGGCGCGCGAGCAGCAGCGCGGCGATGGGCAGTTGCAGCAGCCAGACCGTGGTGCGGAACCAGCCGTCGTACCAGACGTTCGTGCCGTACAGCAGCGTGTGCCACACGCTCAGGACATAGACGACGATCACGAACCGGTGCAGAACACGCCAGGTCTTGGGGCCGATGCGGTGCCGGATGTAGAAGAGCAGCCCGAGCGGGACGGCCAGATAGAGCGCGGCCTGGCCGAGAGGTATGGCGAGTTGGCCCGTGCCCGAGTCGTAGCCGCCCGGCACGAACGACTCCACGAAGGCGGTGTAGAGCCGGGAGTACCAGCGCGTGGTGTCGTGCCGTACCAACTCCGCGGCGAACAGCAGCGCGTGGGCGAGGATCAGCGCGATGGTGTTGAGACTGGTCGTACGGTGCAGCCGTTCCAGGCGCTGTGCCGACAGCGGCAGCCGGCCCGGCCGGGGTCCGGAGAGCAGCAGGCCCAGTACGACGGTGGTCCATGCCCAGAGCAGAGCCGACCAGCCGAAGGCCTGGCTGAGGAAGTACATCCAGAAGCCGCCCGTGTCGGCCATGAAGGGCATGACGGTCACGGTGGAGGAGGTCTTCGCCTTGATACGGGCGTAGAGCAGGGCGAAGACGGCGGCGGTCACCACCAGGGCGATCAGACCGTCCGGTATCGACGCTCTGAGATCCGATCTCAGAGTGACTCTGGGCTGTGACCTGTCGGTTGTACTCGTAGTGCCGGGCTGGTCGGCCGGCTCGGGGACGGCGGGCGTGGAGGACGGCTTCATCTGGGCGGCTTTCGCGACGGCTTCGGCGGGTTACCGGAGCAGTCGGGTCCCGGCCCGGGAAAGTTCCCGGCGAGTCGATGTGACATGGATCACATCGCCTGGGTGTCCTCCTAAAGCGGCCGAACCATCGACGTATCCGGATCAGCAGCCCTTTTCCGAGGCTCCGTCACGGGTGACACGATGACGGCCATGAGAGCCGGGCCCGCACTCCGACTCACACGTGCCGCCGTGTTCGCGGCCGTGTGCGTCGCGGTGTCCGGACTCGGCCACGCGCTCCAGTCCGACATCCCGCTGCCGTGGCCCGCCCTTGCCCTCGCGCTGATCGCCACGGGCGGCGCGGGCTGGTGGCTGGCCGGGCGTGAGCGCGGCGCGCCCGCGATCGCGGGCGTGAGCGCGGCCGGACAGGTGACACTGCACGCCCTGTTCAGCTGGACCCATGTCCTTCTGCCGGGCGCCGGGGCCGGTGCCGGGCGGACCATGGAGATGCCCGGGATGGGCCGCTCGGACACGGCGGCGCACGCACACTCCGGGATGGCCGAAGGGCCGACGGATCTGCTGCCCCTCGTCCTGGCCTACGACGGTCACTCCCTGACGTCCGGTATGGCCCTGGCCCATCTGGTGGCCGGGCTGCTCTGCGGCTGGTGGCTGTGGCGCGGCGAAGCGGCGGTCCGTCAACTCGGGCGCTCCCTCGCGCTGTTCGTCTGCGCTCCGCTGCGGCGGGCCTGGCGGGTGCTGACCGGTGCCGTGGCGCCGCTGCCGCGTAGGCGGACCGCGGCGCTCCACCGGCGCCACCGCCGTCCGCGCCGGCTTGTGGTGCTGTACGGCATCTCCCGCCGGGGCCCGCCCTTCGTTCCGTCCTTCGACTGACCCTTCGCCGCCGCCCGTTCCGGGCTCCGGTGGCCGAGGGTCTCTCAGGCGCGCACGCGTGCCTGTTCACAGGCCTGCCGGTGCACCGCCGCGCCACCGCGGAAGCCGGCCACCGATGGCGCCGCGCCCTGCCCTGCTCTGCCCGGCGCGGTGCGGCGCCGCGAGGACGCGAAGGACCGAGTGAGATGTTCCCTGCCCCACCGAACCATCCACGCACCATCAGATCCGCCCACCGCGACGTGGAGATCACCGCGTGGGCACTGGCCGCCGGTACCGGCGACCGCGAGGCGGCCGAGCTCTTCGTGCGCGCGACCTACGACGACGTACGGCGGTTCGTCGCGCATCTCAGCGCCGACGTCCCGGGCGCCGACGATCTGGCCCAGGAGACCTATCTGCGGGCCCTGACCAGCCTGGCGAAGTTCGCGGGCCGGTCCTGCGCGCGCACCTGGCTGCTGTCGATCGCGCGGTGCGTGGTCATCGACCGCTACCGCAGCGCCGCCGCCCGGCCACGGGTCGCCGACACCACCGACTGGCAGACCGCGGCCGAGCGCGCGCAGCCGCGTCATCTGCCCGGCTTCGACGAGACCGTCGCGGTGTTCGACGCCCTGGACGCGATGGATCCGTCGCGGCGGGAGGCCTTCGTACTGACGCAGTTACTCGGGCTCTCATACGCGGAGGCGGCCGGCGCCGCGGGCTGTCCGGTCGGTACGGTCCGCTCCCGTGTGGCGCGCGCCAGACGTGATCTCACCTCGGTCTGGCAGCCCGCCTCGGCGGTCCTCCCGTAACCGCGCGTGGCGACCGCGCGCCGTCGGCGCCGCCGGACCGGTCGTCAGGACCGGCGGCTGTCGTACCGGCGGCGCCTCACCTCTGCCATCAGGGCCGGCAGAAGCGGCAGGACCAGACACTGGAGCGACACCGCGAGCCAGAAGCCCGGGACCATTCCCGCGCCCTCCGCGATCCCGTAGAGCTGACCGCCCGCCACTCCGCTGGCGAACGCGCCGATCCCGGCGGCCAGCCGCTGGCGGCCGAAGACC
>NZ_FMDK01000572.1 GCF_900091995.1 Streptomyces sp. MnatMP-M17 | reverse complement strand
TGACACGGGCCGCTGACGCGAGGCCGTCGGCCGGAGCGGCCGTACGGACCGTACGCGCCGTTCCTGGATGTCAGTGGCGTACGGCACGATGGGGACCATGGCGAGCACGCATTCCCATCCGGGCGAGCAGGCGGGACAGGATCCCATCCGCCTGCTGGCGATCCGCGACACTCCACTGACCGTCGACGAGGTCTTCCGCGCGGTTGGGGACGACGCCGCGGGCGGTACGGCCCTTTTCGTCGGTACGGTGCGCAACCATGACGGCGGCGCCGATGTGGACACCCTCGGCTACTCCTGTCATCCCTCCGCGGAGGCGGAGCTGCGGCGCGTGGCCGAGAAGATCGTCGCCGGCCATCCGGTGCGGGCGCTGGCGGCCGTCCACCGAGTGGGCGATCTGGAGGTAGGAGATCTGGCGGTCGTGGTGGCGGTCTCCTGCCCGCACAGGGCCGAGGCGTTCGAGGCCTGCCGGAAGCTGATCGACGACCTCAAGCACGAGGTCCCGATCTGGAAACACCAGAAGTTCTCCGACGGCACCGAGGAATGGGTGGGCGCGTAGCGCCTCGTTGAGGGGTGGTGGCCGGGTGACGGGTTGGGCGGGTGGGCGCGTAGCGCCTCGTTGGGGGGTGGTGGCCGGGTGACGGGTTGGGCGGGTGGGCGCGTAGCGCCTCGTTGAAGGGCCCGGAGAGAACCACCGCCGGGCGTCCTGCCGCGGTGGGACCGGCCTGAAACCTGGTCGGTCGCGGACGGCCCGATTTGCGTAACCGCACCCCTGCCAGCAGCGTTGTCTCAGCAGATGGTTAATCTGCTGATCGGTCAGTTCACGGACGCTCATGTACGTCGGGAGGTCGGTATGGCCGCACTCGCCTGGTTGTTGATTCCGCTATTCGCCGCCGTAGGCGCGGCGATATGGGGAAGCTGGGCCGCAAGAGATCGCACGGTCGGGGATATCGCCGAGCTGAATGGCTATGCCCGGTTCCGTGATGCCATGGAAAAGGCGCATTCCGGTCCGGATCGGTTCTGACGTCGGACGCCGTGGCAGCCGCCCGTACGCATTCGCTGCGCCGATCCGCGCGCAGCCCCGTACGGACGGCCCCAGCGGTGCACAGAGGGACGGTTACCGTACTGTCGTTCCATGCCACGCCGCACCGCGACGATGCTCGCCTCCACCCTCATCCTCATCGCGCTGCTCTGCGCGGGAGTGCTCATCAAAGTGCCGTATTCGGAGATGAGCCCGGGACCGACGGTGAACACGCTCGGCAACGCCCGTGGAGAACCGGTACTTCAGATCTCCGGGCACAAGACCTATCCGACGTCGGGGCATCTCAATATGACGACGGTCAGGGTCACGGGCGCGGATTACAAGATGAACATCGTGGAGGCGGTCTACGGCTGGCTGGCACACGACAACGTCGTGGTGCCGCACGACACGCTCTATCCGGACGGCAAGACGGAGGAGCAGTCCACCCAGGAGAACGCCGAGGAGTTCAGCCAGTCCCAGGAGAGCGCCAAGGTCGCCGCCCTGAAGGAACTGGACATCCCGGTCTCATCGCGCACCGTCGTCTCCTCGGTGATCAAGGACGGCGCCGCCGAGGGCACGTTGCACGCGGGTGATGTGATCAAGCAGGTGGACGGTTCGCCGGTGCGGGAGCCCGCTGATGTCGCCCGGCTCGTCACCAAGCACAAGCCCGGTGAGGACGTCATCTTCGGCATCATCCCCGTGGCGGACGCGAAGGCTGCGGAGAAGCTCGGCAAGGAGCCCGAGGGCATCGAGCGGATCACGCTGACCACACAGAGGTCCGAGGAGGGCGACCGCGCGGTCGTAGGTATCACGGCCGGGACCGACCACACCTTCCCGTTCAACGTCGACATCAAGCTCGCCGATGTGGGCGGCCCGAGCGCCGGGCTGATGTTCGCCCTCGGCATTGTCGACAAGCTCACGCCCGGCGCGCTCACCGGCGGCAAGTTCGTCGCAGGTACGGGCACGATTGACGACCAGGGCCAGGTCGGCCCGATCGGCGGTATCGAGATGAAGCTGGTCGGCGCGCGCGGCGCGGGCGCCGAGTACTTCCTCACGCCGGAGCAGAACTGCGCGGCGGCGGCCTCCGACATCCCGGCCGGCCTCACCCTGGTGAAGGTGAAGACGATCGACGACGCCAGGAAGTCACTGAACAAGATCCGCGACGGGGACACGGCCGGTCTGCCGAGCTGTTCGGCAGGCTGACCGGCCGTCTCCACCACCGGGCCCTGGCCTATGCCTCGAACGTGGCCGCCAGGGCCTCGGCCAGGCCCGGCACCAGTCCCGAGCCCGTGAGCACCTCGCTCGGCGAGTCCTTCTCGCGCAGCCGCAGGGCCGACTCGCGGGCTCCGTCACGCAGCACGGCGACCGTCATCCGGACCTCCTGGCGCTCCGGATGGGCGGAGACCCACCGGGCGAGCCCTGCGTCGTCAAGACCGTCCGGTACGGACGCCTCCGCCGACGGCGGCAGCATCAGCCGCTCCACCGTCATCGCGCAGCCCACCACCGCCCCGGGCCAGGCGATGGTGCCGAGGAACTCGTCCAGCGGAGTGCCGGACGGGATCTCGTCCTGCTCGATGGGCGTGAGCGGAGCGACCGCGCCGCCGTCGTCGAGACCGAGCTGGGCGGCCAGCTCCGGCTCGTCGGTGCGCAGCCGCGCGGTGTCGACGAGCGCGAAGAGCCGGGCCGGCTGGTCCCAGCCGAGCCCCGACGCGTACTCGTCGATTTCGAGCACCGCGCGGGTCAGCGGGCTCGCGGCCATGGGTGTACCTGAGGGAGAGACGTTGGACATGGTCGATATCCTGCCTCCTTCGGACCCCGGTGCGGGAACTAGGTAAAGCCTCAGTAAGTTGCATGAGTGGGTCCTACGATCGCTGGGGCCCGCTTCACACGCTGAAACACGACCGCGAACTTCGAGGTGCGCACGTTGGCTTTCCAGATGCCGGACCGCGGCGGAGGCCCGACCGGGCCACGGATCAGAGTGGGCCGGCCGTCCCGTCGGGCCCGGACCCTGCTCATGACGTTGGGAGCGCTGGCCGTGCTGGCCATGCTCTTCGTCATGTTCGCCGGGTTCTGGACCGACTGGCTCTGGTACCGCTCGGTGAAGTACTCATCGGTTTTCACGACCACGCTCTGGACGAAGGTCGGTCTCTTCGCCGTCTTCGGGCTGCTGATGGCCCTGGCCGTGGGTCTGAACATCTGGCTGGCGCACCGGCTGCGCCCGCCGCTGAGCGCGATGTCGATGGAGCAGCAGAACCTCGACCGGTACCGGATGGGGATCGCACCGTACAAGAAGTGGGTGCTTCTGGCGATCACCGCGCTGGTCGGGCTGATCGCCGGCGCCTCCGCCTCCGGCCAGTGGCGCACCTGGCTGATGTGGGTGAACGGAGTGCCCTTCGGCCAGAAGGACCCCCAGTTCAAGATGGACGTGTCGTTCTACGCGTTCGATCTTCCCTGGTACCGCTTTCTGCTGGCCTTCGGCTTCGCCGCCGCCGTGCTGTCGCTGATCGCCGCCGCGCTGACGCACTATCTGTACGGAGGGCTGCGGATCACCAGCCCGGGTGCGCGCGCCACGGCCGCCGCCACCGGCCATCTGTCGGTGCTGATCGGTGTCTTCGTCTCGCTGAAGGCCGTGGCGTACTGGCTGGACCGGTACGGGCTGGCCGTGAAGGCCAGTGACTTCAAGGCCGCGGGCAGCTGGACCGGACTGCGGTATGTGGACGCCAACGCCTATCTCCCGGCGAAGACGATCCTCTTCTGCATCGCCGTCATCTGCGCCGTGCTGTTCTTCGCGACGCTCTGGCGCCGCACCTGGCAGCTTCCGGTGATCGGCTTCGGTCTGATGGTGCTCTCGGCGATCCTCATTGGCGGTCTCTACCCGGCGATCGTGCAGAAGTTCCAGGTCCAGCCGAACGAGCAGGCCAAGGAAGCGCCGTACATCAAGAAGAACATCGACGCCACGCGCGCGGCGTACGGCATCGACGACGCCGATGTGCAGGACTACCAGGGCAAGGGCGATCCGGCCAAGAAGGCCGATCAGCGCAAGGCGGCCGACTCCGCGGCCAGTTACCGGCTGGTCGACCCCAATGTGGTCTCGCCCGCGTTCCAGCAGCTTCAGCAGGAGCGTAAGTACTACCAGTTCCCGGCCACGCTGGACGTCGACCGGTACACCGATGCCGATGGCAAGATCCAGGACACGGTCGTCGGTCTGCGCGAGCTGAACATCACGGGTATCCCCAAGCGCAACTGGATCAACGACCACTTCACCTACACGCACGGGTACGGAGCGATCGCCTCCAAGGGCACGAACACCGTGACCGACGAGAACAAGGGCACGGTCGGCGCTCCCGAATTCACCGAGTCCGGTCTGCCGACGAGCGGCCAGCTCGACAAGTACGAGCAGCGGATCTACTACGGCGAGAAGACCGAGCAGTACTCGATCGTGGGCGGCCCGCAGAAGGAGCTCGACTACGAGAAGAACGGCGAGCAGACCACGAGCTACGCGGGCAAGAGCGGAGTCGATCTCTCCAATCCGCTGAACCGCGCGGCATACGCCGTGGCCTTCAGCGAGCCGCAGATGGTCTACTCCGGCGCCATCGGCGACGGCTCGCGCATCCTTTACAACCGCACGCCCAAGGAGCGCGTCGAGGCGGTCGCGCCCTGGCTGACGATCGACGGCGACGCCTATCCCGCCGTGGTCGACGGCCGTATCCAGTGGATCGTGGACGCGTACACCACGACGAACGGCTACCCCTACGCGTCCCGTACGACGCTGGGCGACACCACGGCCGACTCGCTGACCGACAACCAGCGCGCGGTCGTCGCACAGCAGAACCAGGTCAACTACATCCGGAACTCGGTGAAGGCCACCGTCGACGCCTATGACGGCACGGTCAATCTGTACCAGTGGGACACCGAGGACCCGGTGCTCAAGACCTGGATGAAGGCCTTCCCCGGCACGGTGAAGGCGCGGGACCGGATCGATCCCGATCTGCTGGCCCATCTTCGTTATCCGCAGGACATGTTCAAGGTGCAGCGCGAGCTGCTCACCCGCTACCACGTCACCAACCCCGCGCAGTTCTACAGCGGCAGTGACGCGTGGCAGGTGCCGAACGATCCGACCAACAAGAACAGCAGCGCGGTCCCGCCGTACTATCTGAGCCTCAAGATGCCCGGTCAGGACGATCAGAGGTTCTCGCTGACGACGACCTTCACGCCCAACGGACGCCCCAACCTCGGTGCGTTCATGGCGGTGGACGCGGATGCGACCAGTGCGGACTACGGCAAGATCAGAGTGCTGAGAGTGACCTCGACCGTCCAAGGCCCGCAGCAGGTACAGAGCGAGCTGAACGGTGTGCCCGAAGTCGCCGAGTTCGTCAGGAACTTGAGAGGCACCGACTCGGACATCGAGTACGGCAATCTGCTGACCGTGCCGCTCGAAGGCGGCTTCCTCTATATCGAGCCGGTATACGCGCGCGGTGGCAGCGCCAACTATCCGCTGCTGAAGAAGGTGGCCGTCTCCTACGGAGGCAAGCCCGTCTTCAAGGACAGCCTGGGCGAGGCGCTCAACGCCGTGTTCGGCGAGGAGAGTTCCGAGCCGCCGGTCACGACACCGCCACCGTCCGACGGCGACACCACCAAGCCGCCCGCGACCGGTTACACGGCGCTCCAACAGGCCATCGCCGACGCGCAGAAGGCGTACGACGACGGTGAGGCGGCGCTGGCGAAGCAGGACTGGGCGGCGTACGGCAAGGCGCAGGAGGCCCTCCAGGACGCCCTGCGACGGGCCGCCGCGGCGGACAGCAGTCCGGCCGGCGGCTCGGACAGCGCGTC
>NZ_FMDK01000996.1 GCF_900091995.1 Streptomyces sp. MnatMP-M17 | reverse complement strand
GCGGCCGGCCCGGCCCCCGCGCCCGGCGCGCCGGGCGGACCGGCGGCGTCCACTTCATCGATCTCGTAGTACAGCTCCGTACCGTCGTCGGCGAGCGCCTTGCCCGGGGCGCCGCGCAGCGCTCCGTACGGTCCCGACGAGTCGAGCGCGAGCCGTGCCCTTCTGCGCATGCCGCGGCCGACGGTCAGCCTCTCGATCGCCACACCGGCTGCGGCTCCGGCGGCGATCACGCCTATCGCGGCGCCGGCGACACCCGCCCTGCGCCAGTTGCCACTGATCGCTGCCGAGGCTGCCGAGGCCGTAGCCACCGCGGCGGCCGTCGTGACCGCCGCGTCCCCCGCCGGGCTCTTCTCGCTCACCGTCACTCCTCGTCGTCCAGCCTTGCCTTCCCCGCCGTACCGCGCTTCACCCCGGAGAGATCACTCCGGTTGTCCGCGGTTCTGTTGGACGGGCGCGGGTACACGCTCGCTCACTCGTTCACATAGACGCGGGGAACGCGGGAGCCGATACGGGTGACGATCTCGTACGCGATGGTGTCCGCGGCCTCGGCCCAGTCCTCGGCCGTCGGCTCACCGTGGTCGCCAGGGCCGAACAGAATGGCGGTGGTGCCCGGTTCCGGGGTGTCGCCGCCGAGGTCCACGACGAACTGGTCCATGGCGACCCGCCCGGCCACCCGCCGGGTGACTCCGCCGACGAGGACGGGACCGCGGCCCGAGGCGTGCCGGGGGATGCCGTCGGCGTATCCGAGCGGGACGAGCCCGAGCGTCGTCTCGCGCGGCGTGAGGTAGTGGTGGCCGTAGCTGACGCCATGGCCCGGCGGGACCTGCTTCACCAGGGCGACCGAGGCGGAGAGCGTCATGACGGGCCGCAGGCCGAGGTCCTGGGCGGTGCCGAGCTCCGGGTTGGGCGAGATGCCGTACATCGCGATCCCGGTCCGTACGAGATCGAAGTACGACTCGGGGACGGTGAGCGCGGCGGGCGAGTTGGCGATGTGCCGGACCTCGGGCTCGGCGCCTTCCTTCTTGGCGTACGCGACCATCGCGTGGAACGCGTCCAGTTGGGCGGCGATGGAGGGATGGCCGGGCTCGTCGGCGCAGGCGAAGTGCGACCAGAGACCGGTGATCCGGACCTGGCCCGCGGCCTGCGCGGCGAGCGCGGCACCGACGAGTTCCGGCCAGTCGGCGGGCTGGCAGCCGTTACGGCCGAGGCCGGTGTCGGCCTTGAGCTGGATACGGGCGGGCCGGCCGGCCTCGCGGGCGGCGGCGGTCACCTCGCGCAGCGCCCACATCCCGCTGACGGACATGTCGAGATCGGCCTCGATGCCTTCCCGCCAGGGATCGCCGGGCGTCCAGAGCCAGCAGAGCACTCTGCTCCGGATCCCGGCGGCGCGCAGAGCGAGCGCCTCATGAGGCGTGGCGGTGCCCAGCCAGGTGGCCCCTGCGGCGAGTGCGGCGCGCGCGACGGGCACCATGCCATGCCCGTACGCGTCGGACTTCACGACACCCATCACGGCGGTGCCGTCCCCCACACGGGCACGCAGGGCGCGCACATTGCCCCGCAGGGCGGCGAGATCGATCTCGGCGCGTGCCCTGAGGTGAGTCGATGTCTGCATCATTCCGGTCATCACGCCCAGTCTCTCAGAGCCCCCGGAGTGCGCCGGTCCGGTCCTGGCCCCGGTCCCGGTCCCGGCCCGGGACCGGGACCGGTCCCGCCGAGCATGAACGCCTCTTACGGGCGGGCGGACGTCACATTCCGCCAGGCGTCCGGCAGGTGGGCCGCCACGTCCAGGGCCGAGATCGGGGCGCCCTTCGAGGCGAGGCGGGCCGAGAGGCCGTGGAGGTATGCGCCCATCGACGCGGCGTCGCGCGGTGGGAGGCCGGTGGCCAGAAGGGCGCCGGACAGGCCCGAGAGGATGTCGCCGCTGCCCGCCGTGGCGAGCCAGGGCGTGCCCGTCGGGTTGACGCGGACCGGAACGTCCTTGTCCGGATCGGCGATCAGCGTGGTGGAGCCCTTGAGCAGCACCGTGGCGCGGTAGCGGGACGCGAGTTCCCGTACGGCCGTCAGCCGGGCCGACTCGACCTCCTCCCGTGGCACACCGAGCAGCGCCGCCGCCTCGCCCGCGTGCGGAGTGAGCAGCGTCGGCGCTGTACGGCCGCGTACCGTCGCCGCGTCCAGCAGCCGCAGGCCGTCCGCGTCCACCAGGATCGGTACGTCCGAGGCCAGTACCTCCGCCACTCCGTGCCCTTCGCCGACCTCCGGGCCCTCGCCCAGGCCCGGGCCGATCGCCCACGCCTGGACCCGGCCGGCCTTCGACGGCGGGCCCTCGTGCACCAGCGTCTCGGGGAAGCGGGCGATCACCGCGTCGCCGCCGGGGCCCACGTACCGTACGGCTCCCGCGCCGCCGTGCAGCGCGCCGGCCACG
>NZ_FMDK01000074.1 GCF_900091995.1 Streptomyces sp. MnatMP-M17 | reverse complement strand
AATTGAACTCCTGACCTCCTGCATGCCATGCAGGCGCTCTACCAACTGAGCTATAGCCCCGCGTGTTCTCCGCGCTCCGCGCCGCGAACAAGAAGAACTTTAGCCTGCGACCAGCCGGAAAGTGAAATCCCGGCCCTGCCACCGCCCGGAGCCGTTCAGTCGTCGTCGCCGAGGACCGGTTCGGGGAGAGTTCCCGCGTTGTGCTCCAGCAGCCGCCAGCCGCGCGCGCCCTCGCCGAGGACCGACCAGCAGCAGTTGGAGAGCCCGCCGAGGCCCTCCCAGTGGTGTGCCTCCAGGCCCAGCAGCCGGCCGATCGTGGTACGGATCGTGCCGCCGTGGCTGACCACCACGAGCGTGCCGTCGTCGGGCAGCTTCTCGGCATGGTGGAGCACCACGGGCGCGGCCCGGTCGGCGACCTCGGTCTCCAGCTCACCGCCACCGCGCCGGACGGGCTCTCCGCGCTTCCAGGCCGCGTACTGCTCGCCGAACCCGGCGACGATCTCGTCGTGCGTAAGGCCCTGCCAGGCGCCCGCGAAGGTCTCGCGGAGAGTCGCGTCGTACGAGACGTCCAGCCGGGTGATCGCGGCCAGCTCGGCGGCCGTGGCGGCGGCCCGCTGGAGGTCGGACGAGATGATCGCGTCCGGCTTCAGGGAGGCCAGCAGCCGGGCCGACCGCTGGGCCTGGGCGACGCCGGTGGAGGTCAGCCCGATGTCCGTGGAGCCCTGGAAGCGGCGCTCCACATTCCAGGCGGTCTGGCCGTGCCGCCACAGGACGATACGGCGGCCTCTGCCGCCCTTGCTGCCGTTCAGCGCAGCTCACCGTCCGTCTCGACCGACGAGCCCGATCCGGACGGGCCCGTTCCCGCCGCACCTGCGACTCCGGCGTGCTCCGCGGTCTTGCCGCGCGTCTTGACGGCGTCCTCGGGCAGCTCCAGCTCGGGGCAGTCCTTCCAGAGCCGCTCCAGGGCGTAGAAGACCCGCTCCTCGCTGTGCTGGACGTGCACGACGATGTCGACGTAGTCGAGCAGGATCCAGCGGGCGTCACGGTCGCCCTCGCGGCGCACCGGCTTGGCCCCCAGCTCCTTCTGGAGCCGCTCCTCGATCTCGTCGACGATCGACTTGACCTGGCGGTCGTTGGGTGCGGAGGCGAGCACGAAGGCATCGGTGATCGACAGCACATCGCTGACGTCGTAGGCGATGATGTCGTGCGCGAGCCGGTCGGCCGCCGCCTGGGCGGCGGCCTTGACGAGCTGGATGGAACGATCAGTAGCGGTCACAAGCAGGCTTCCGTCGACGGTCATGGAGACATCCAGGATCTCACGCCGTACCGTCCCCCGGCACAGCCATTGTCCGCGGCCCGGCCCAGGGTCCTCGGGGCCGTGTGCGGGGAGCCCCGCACACGGCCCGTCGGCCTCCTGCTCCACGCTCCTACTCCACGGCGATCTTGTAGTCCTCGCCCAGGACCACCGAGACATCGGCGTTCGGAGCGGGCGTGCCCTTCTGCACCGCGCTCGTCGGCAGTCCCAGCGTCTTGGCCACCTCGACCGCCTTCGGCTTGTTCGCGTCGTCGCCATAGCTGACCTGCGAGGACGTCTGCGCGAGACCGGTGCCCGCGTCCACGAAGCCATAGCCGCCGTTGACCAGGGAGATCCGGGCCGACTCCGCCGCGTCCTGGTTTCCGCTCGCGTTCTTCACGCCGACCCGTACGGCCGAGCCCTTCTCCGGAGCGCTCACCGAGCCGCCCAGGATGTCCTTGACCACGGTGTCGGCGGTCTGCTCGCTGAGCCTGCCGTCCGTCTCGACGGGCAGCACCTTCGTGCTGTAGTCGCCCACCTTCGCGTGTTCGGCGAGCTTGGCGAGCGAGGCGCCCAGGTCCTTCTCGGGAAGCGACGGATCGAGGATCTGCGCCAGCGTCTCCACGGTGATCGTCGCGGCCTGCGGATCGTCCGACATCTTCCGCAGCACGCCCTGGAGCACCTGGCCGAACCGCTGGAGCTGCTTCGACTCCGGCTCGCCCGGCCCTCGGTAGGTCGCGTAGGCGACGGCCATCCGCCCGCTGAGCGTCTGGTTCTGGCCCTTCTTCACCACCGGCGCCTCGCCCTTCTTCGCGCCGGGCACCTCGGTGTCGGTGGTCAGATCGATGGTGCCGACCAGCTCCACGAGATTGTCCAGATACGGAGTGTCCAGCCGCCAGGTGCCGGTGATCTCGGTGCCGAGCAGTGTCCCGACGGCCTCACGGGTGCCGTCCGAGCCGTCCTCGTCGACCGACTTACCGAGTGTGGTGGGCTCACCGTCGGCGTTGGCGACGGCCAGGGAGTTGGGCAGCAGCAGCGTCGTGCCCCGGCCGGTCGTGGAGTTGTTGACCAGCAGCGCCGTGGACGTGCCCTTCTTCTTGGTGTTGTGCAGATGCACCACGATCACATCGCGCTTCTGCGGTCCCGTGGCCGTGCTCTGCGCCTTCTCCGTCGTGGACAGTCCGGGCAGCTTGCCCGCGTACCAGAGGTAGCCGACGCCGCCGGCGACGGCCAGGGCCAGTACGACGATCAGGGCCACCACTCGGTTACGGCCCCGGCGCCGGGCCTCCTCGCGCCGCTCGGAGCGGCTCTCGGTGAACTTGAGCCAGTCGATGACGTCTTCGGAGTCCTCATCGGGCTCCTCGATGAAGGAGAACTGCTCGGTCCGGTAGTCGCGGTCCTGCGGCTCCCGCGTCCCCTGCGGCTCTTTCTCCGTCTCCTGTGTCTCAGGGCGCCGTTGCCCGGGCACGGCCGGCTGGGCGTGCTGCGCGGGCACGGAGGGTTGCGCCGTCTGCTGCTGCGGGATGTTCCACTGCTGAGTGGTGTCGACCGCGACGGGAGGCTGTTGGCCCGTCTCGTACGCCTGCTGCTGCCCGGTGTCGTAGCCGTATCCGTCGTACCCGTATCCCTGTTGCTGGGCGTAAGGGTCGTACTGCCCCTGGGACGGCGGCTGTTGAGGCTGCTGGGACTGGTGAGGCGCCTGGGCGTACGGGTCGTAGGCGTATCCCTGCTGCCCGTGCTGCCCGTGCTGCCCGTGCTGCTCCTGCTGATGCGGATGCTGCGTTTGTTGCTGCGCTTGGTGCTGCTGCGGTTGCTGGTGTTGCTGGTGCTGTTGCGGCTGCTGATACACCGGCTGCCCGTACTCGTCGTATCCGACGAGCTGGGGCTGCGTGTAATACGGGTCGTACGGATCGTACGGCTGCTGCTGGTCGTTCACCGGTGCCCCTCTCCGTGGCTCAGTCGCTCATGCGCCGCGGTACAACTGCCGTTTGTCGATGTAGCGCACCACACCGTCGGGCACCAGGTACCAGACCGGATCGCCCTTCGCGACTCTCTCCCGGCAGTCGGTCGACGAGATCGCCAGCGCCGGAATCTCCACCAGGGACACCCCGCCCTTGGGCAGTCCGTCGGCCGACAGATCATGGCCCGGCCGTGTGACTCCGATGAAATGGGCGAGCGAGAACAGCTCTTCGTGATTCCGCCAACTCAGAATCTGGGAGAGCGCGTCGGCTCCGGTGATGAAGAAGAGATCCGCGTCGCCGTGGAGAGAACGAAGATCCCGCAGCGTGTCGATCGTATACGTCGGTCCGCCGCGGTCGATGTCGCTGCGGCTGACCGAGAACTGCGGATTGGACGCCGTGGCGATGACCGTCATCAGATAACGGTCCTCGGCCGGCGAGACCGCGCGCTGGGTCTTCTGCCACGGCTGCCCGGTCGGCACGAACACCACCTCGTCGAGATGGAACAGGGCGGCCACTTCACTGGCCGCCACCAGGTGTCCATGGTGGATCGGATCGAAGGTCCCGCCCATCACGCCGAGCCGACGCCTGCCGCGGTTCACGGCCGGGCCGGATCCGGGACCGGTCACGAGTCCGGTTCCGGCGCCGGTGGACGCTCGCTGCTCTCCCATGCGTGCAGAGCCTACTTGCACCGGGTTACGGGCCGGGGTCAGCGGTCGCGGTTGAAGCGAGTGGTGATCCACAGCAGCAGAAGCAGCCCGAACAGCGCGCCTCCGCCGATGAGGAACGGGTTGAGGCTTTCATGGTTGCCGCCCTGTTCGGCGCCCTCGGCGAGCATGACCAGGTTGGCGGCGGTGCCGGTGAGGCTCATCTTCAACAGGCCCTATCGATCGTGTCGGAGCGGAGACTTCGCGCACATCGTATGCGGGGGCCTCGGGCACCCTTACGCCGACTCAGTCGTTGTGGTCGTTGTCGCGGTATCCGCGCAACAGGAACCAGGCGAGCAGGACGGCTCCCACCATGGAGACGCCCAGCACGATCCGGAGCGTATCGCCCGGTCCCTGCTGATCGGCTGCCGCGGCGAGCAGTGTGGCGGTATCCGGCATGTCGGGTGTGCTCCTCGGTCTCTCCGGCCGGCGCCCGGGGCCCTTCCCCGGGAAACACACGGCCGCTGCCCCCCGCCACACGGTAGCTCCAGCCCTTTGGGCCGTGTCTGCCACATCCCGCCCGGCTCGCGACGCCATGTGGCAGACACGGCCTAGTCTGGGGCCGTCAGGGGGACGAGCTTGGACTCGGAGAAAGCGGGGACATCCATGACCGAATCCGAAGGCAAACACGGCAGCGACGCCAACGGCGGCCACCGCGACGACCACGGGGACGCACTCCACAAGAACGTGCCGAGCAGGCAGCGCAAGCGCTTCCCCGGCATCTCCTCGCGGGCATACGAACATCCCGCGGACCGCTCGGCGCTGGTCGCCCTGCGCAAGCTCAGCGGATTCGACACGGTGTTCAAGGCGATGAGCGCGCTGCTGCCGGAGCGGAGCCTGCGGCTCCTCTTCCTCTCGGACTCCGTACGCGTCAGCGACGCGCAGTTCGCGCATCTGCACGCCATGCTGCGGGACGCCTGTTACATCCTGGACCTGGAGAAGGTTCCCACGATGTATGTGGCACAGGATCCCAAGCCGAACGCGATGTGCATCGGCCTGGACGAGCCGATCATCGTGGTCACCACCGGGCTGGTGGAGCTGCTCGACGAGGAGGAGATGCGGGCGGTCGTCGGCCATGAGGTCGGCCATGCCCTCTCCGGTCACTCCGTCTACCGGACGATACTGCTGTTCCTGACCAATCTGGCGCTCAAGGTCGCCTGGATCCCGCTGGGCAATGTCGCGATCATGGCGATCGTGACGGCACTGCGGGAGTGGTTCCGCAAGTCGGAGCTGTCGGCGGACCGGGCCGGTCTGCTGGTCGGACAGGATGTACGAGCCTCGATGCGCGGTCTGATGAAGATCGCCGGTGGCAACCATCTGCATGAGATGAATGTGGACGCGTTCCTGGAGCAGGCCGCGGAGTACGAGGCGGGCGGTGATCTGCGTGACTCCGTGCTCAAGATCCTGAACGTGCTGCCGCGCTCGCATCCCTTCACCACCGTGCGCGCCGCCGAGCTGAAGAAGTGGGCGGAGAGCCGTGACTTCCAGCGGATCATGGACGGTCACTATCCGCGCCGCGAGGAGGACAAGGACACATCCGTCACGGACTCCTTCCGCGACTCCGCGGCGCATTACGCGGACACGGTCCGTGGCAGCAAGGACCCGCTGATGAAGCTCGTGGGCGATATCGCGGGCGGCGCGGGTGACCTCGGCGGCAAGCTGCGTGGCGTCTTCACGGGCGGTGGCAGCGGTGGCGGTGCGACCGGCGGTAACGGGAACGGAAAAGGCGGCCGTTCCACGGACGGCACCGACTCCGACCCGGGCGCGGGCGCGGGCCCAGGAGACAAGAGCTAGTTTCGCCGGAGCCGGCCGGCTGCCGGTTTGTCCTCAATCGCCGGACGGGCTGAAAATCAGCCTGTCCGGCGCGGCTGCGCCGTCGGGCTGGGCTGTGCCGTAGGGGCCAGCGTGCCGCACAGCGCCGTATCGGCCGGGCCCGTCGAGTACGGATCCGTACCGGCCGGATCGTCCGGCTTCGCCCGCTCACCGGCCAGCAGAGGCCGCAGCGCCGTCGGCGGCTCGGCCGAGCAGGCCTGCGGGCCCGCCAGGACATCGCTGCTGAGCACCTGCGTACGGTGCTTGATCAGATCCTCCACGTCGAACCGGAAGCGCATCTCGCGCCGGACGGTGAAGAGCGACGCGTCCCGTACGGGCTGATCGGTCGGCCGCTCGGCGGACGCGGCCGGTCGCAGCGCGTACACGAAGACATGGTCCGAGGTGATCTCCAGCGTCCCGGTCGAGCTCTGCTCGTACCGCAGGGTGCCGCGCGCACGCACACCGCCGACCGTCGCCGTCTTCGCCGGGTCGAACCGTACGAGCCAGCCGGCCGGAGCGTGCCGGCCGTCGTCGGCCGGAGCGGCGAAGCTGCGGTCGAACTGGTCGAACTGGTCGGGTTCCAGCAGCACCCGCACGGGCCGCACCGTATGGCCCGTGAGGACGTCCGGATCCATCGAGGACGCCACGAGATAGTCCTTGACGGTGGTCAGCGCGGCCATCACCTGGCCCTCCGAGAAGTCGCCGGTCTCCCGGGCCGGAGGCAGCGCGATCCCGGCCGCGCCCTCCTGGAACTGCGCCGCCGGGCTGTGCTCGAAGAGATCCTCGGGGCTGCCGCCCGGCACCGGCTCCCTCGGCGCCAGCGGGACCACCGCCATCCGCAACTGCTCCGCGGTGCCGCCGATCGGGGGACGGTACGGATTGCGCAGGCCCAGATACACCGCCGTACCGAAGGCGAGCACGATCACCAGGAAGAGCAGCAGCACCCGTCTGGGACCGTTCCTGAACCACGGGTGTCTGCGTCTCCTGGGCGGAGGCGGCGGGACCCGCCGTACGGCGTGGGCGTGGTCTTTCATCCGCTCCTTGGCGGAGGCCTCACGAAGGCGGGCAGCCCGGATGAACGATTCGTCGAAGTCGACGGACCCGTACTCGTCGTCACCTCCGCCCGGGAGCCCCTCAGGTCCCCCTTCGGGTGGGTCTCCGCGCCCTGCCATACCTTCAGGGTAGGTCGGCGAGGGCGATCGTAAACGCTCGGACAACTGTCAAGTACCGGTACGGCGCCCTTCCGCTATTCAGGTGAAAACCTGGAAACCGGAAGGACTTTCGACGGGATTTTCGCGAGCTTCGGAGCGAGGTCGGCACGCACTTGAGCGCGAGGGCCATCGCGAGTTCTGCCCAGGATTCAGGGCGAGCGCGGAGCCGCGGAGAGCGGCGGCCCCGTGGGCACCGCAGAGACCGCGGGACCGACCGGACCCGGCTTGTCGATCCCGGTCGTGGCGGGCTGCGGCACCTGGCTGTCACGGCTGCTGGAGGCGCCGCGGTAGACGGCGGTGAACGCGAGCGCGACCATCCCGATGCCCATCAGCAGCGCGAGCAGCCAGGCGACCGGGCGGTGCCAGCGGGCGCTGCCGCGGTACGGGCGCAGAGCGCCGCCATGGCGTCCGTACGGGCCGAGAGCCGCGTCCGGGTCGTCCGGGTCGTACTCGCCGTCGTAGGGATACCCGGGGCCGTATGCGCCGTCCCGGCCGTACAGCTCCTCGTAGAGCTCGTCCTCGGGCGGTCCGCCGCCGGCCCTCGCTCGGGCCGCTTCGGCCTCCGCGCGCGCCTGCGCTGCGGCCAGCAGACGTTCCACGGCGGAGGGTTCATGGACGGCGGCCGACCGGACGAAGTCCTCGTCGAACACCACGGCGGCGAACTCCTCGTCCGCTCCTCCGCGGTCGTCGTCGGGCTCCCAGCCGTCCGGGAACGGCCTGCCCCCCACGTCGTCCGGCACCTCTTCAGAGTAGACCTGAGCGGTCGTTTTGGGCAGGCGGAGTCCGAACTCTCCCGACTTCGTTCACAGCGCCGCTCACCGGAACCCCACGCCCGGCCACCGGACATGACCGTCACCGGAACTAGCGGACATGGTCGCCGGAACTACCGGACATGACCGTCACCGGTGACGATGTACTTCGTCGACGTCAGCTCCGGCAGTCCCATCGGCCCGCGCGCGTGCAGCTTCTGCGTGGAGATCCCGATCTCGGCCCCGAAGCCGAACTGTCCGCCGTCCGTGAACCGCGTGGACGCGTTCACGGCGACCGTCGTGGAATCGACCAACTGGGTGAATCGCCGGGCCGCCGCCTGCGAGGTGGTGACGATCGCCTCCGTATGGCCGGACGACCAGAGCCGGATATGGGCGACGGCCGCGTCCAGCGAGTCCACCACGGCGGCGGCGATGTCGTACGAGAGGTACTCGGTCTCCCAGTCCTCCGCGGTGGCCGCCACGACCGTCGCCTTCGAGCCCTCCGCGTATGCCAGCACCCGCTCGTCGGCGTGGACGGTCACCCGGGCGTCGGCGAGCGCGTCCAGCGCGCGCGGCAGGAACGCCGCCGCGATGTCCTGGTGGACCAGCAGCGTCTCGGCCGCGTTGCAGACACTGGGCCGCTGCGCTTTGGAGTTGATCAGGATCTCGACGGCCATGTCGAGATCGGTCTGCGCGTCCACATACACATGGCAGTTGCCGGTGCCGGTCTCGATGACGGGCACGCTGGATCCCTCGACGACCGTACGGATCAGGGAGGCGCCACCGCGCGGAATCAGCACGTCGACCAATCCGCGCGCCCGCATCAGCTCCTGTACGGACTCCCGGCCCTCGCCCGGTACGAGCTGGACGGCGTCCGCGGGCAGCCCGGCACCGCCGACGGCGTCGCGCAGCACCCGGACGAGCGCGGTGTTGGAGGAGAGCGCCGAGGACGAGCCGCGCAGCAGCACGGCGTTGCCGGACTTCAGACAGAGGGCGGCGGCGTCCACGGTGACATTGGGACGTGCCTCGTAGATGATCCCGACCACGCCGAGCGGCACCCGCACCTGGCGCAGATCGATGCCGTTCGGCAGCGTCGAACCGCGGACGACCTCACCGACCGGATCGGGCAGCGCCGCCACGTCCCGTACGTCCGCGGCGATGGCCCGTACCCGCTCCGGCGTCAGGGTGAGCCGGTCGATGACCGCCTCGCTCGTGCCCGCCTCCCGGGCCCGGGCCACGTCCTCGGCGTTGGCCGTGACGATCTCGTGCGTACGGACCTCCAGCGCGTCCGCGATCGCCAGCAGTGCGTCGTCCTTGGCCGCGCGCGGCAGCGGCGCGAGGTCGCCGGCCGCGGCACGGGACCGGTAGGCGGTCCTGGCGACCGGGGAGAGGTTGTCGTACGGCGAAAGCGAGGTCATGCCCGCAGGGTAGTGCGCCTCCTGCGGGCATTCCGCACGTATTCCGTACTCCGAGACACTTCCGAGCGGATGCCGGAACGTATGGCCGTGCCCGGAGCACGGATGGACCTGAAGGAACGTGACCGGTCGCGATCAGGCGTAATCAGACATGATCGGATGTGCGCCGACGCATGAGGCCGACGCAGCCGACGCATCAGTGCGTCGGACATCGCATCAGCGCGTCAGACGTCAGTACGTCAGAAGGGATGGACGCCCACCGGAGCCGCCGGCGGCGGACCGTATCCCTCCGCGATCCGCTGGTGGTACGTCTCGCGGTCGATGACCTCAAGGCCCACGATCTCCCACGGCGGCAGCTTCGCGCTCGACCGGTGCTCGCCCCAGAGCCGCAGGGCCACCGCGGCGGCGTCGTGCAGATCTCTGGCCTCTTCCCAGTAGCGGATCTCCGCGTGGTCGTTCGCGTACCGGCTCGTGAGCAGAAACGGATGGTCGTGGGCAAGCTGTTCCAAGCCACGCCGGACCTCCGTCAACGGAGTTTCGGCGCCCGAGACGCTCAGCGTGATGTGCCACAGCTTCGACACCGCCCGGCCCTCCCGGCGCGCGTCCGTTCTCGATACGGCCTCCCGCGGTCGCTCCTCGTCGAAGTCTTCCCCCGCTTCGACGCTGGTCAGGGCCCGTTCTTCCGCCTTGGCCCTGCGGGCATGGGCGCTGCCCCCGGTCCCTCGGGGCACCGCCCCCGGGCGCGCTCGTCTCACCAGCGGCCTCCTGTTGTTGCGTCGTCGTGCTGTTCCCCGCCTGATACCCCTGAGACAAAGTTGACCAGTCCCGGGCGCGGCATGGGGCGGTTTTGGTAAAGGTCCCTGTTCAAAGGCAGGAGTTTCAGCCGTTTCAGGGGCGCGGTCAGGGACGCAGGATGACCAGATCGTCTCTGTGTACGACCTCGCGCTCATAGGCGGGACCCAGTTCGCGCGCGAGCTCCCGGGTGGAGCGGCCGAGGAGCTGCGGGATCTCCTTCGCGTCGAAGTTGACCAGCCCGCGGGCGACGGCACGGCCCTCGGTGTCCCGGAGCTCGACCGGGTCCCCGGCGCTGAACTCGCCCTCCACGGCGGCGATCCCGGCGGGCAGCAGCGAGGTGCGCCGCAGGACGACGGCCCGTACGGCGCCGTCGTCCAGCGTGAGCGAGCCCTGCGGAGTGGAGGCGTGTGCGAGCCAGAGCAGCCGGCCCGCGGAGCGGCGTCCCGTGCGGTGGAAGTACGTACCGGTGTCGCGGCCCGCGAGACCGTCGGCGGCGTGGCTGGCCGAGGTCAGCACCACCGGGACACCGGCCTCGGTGGCGATCGCGGCGGCCTCGACCTTGGTGACCATGCCGCCGGTGCCGAGCCCCGCCTTGCCCGCGCTGCCGAGGGAGACGCCCGCCAGATCGGCGGGACCGCGCACCTCGGCGATCCTGGTGGTGCCGGGCCTGCTGGGATCGCCGTCGTACAGCCCGTCGACGTCCGAGAGCAGGACGAGCAGATCGGCCCGGACGAGATGGGCGACGAGGGCGGCCAGCCGGTCGTTGTCGCCGAACCGGATCTCGTCCGTGGCGACCGTGTCGTTCTCGTTGACGACGGGCACGGCGCCCATGCCGAGAAGCTGGTCGAGCGTGCGGTAGGCGTTGCGGTAGTGAGCCCGGCGGCTGGTGTCGTCCGTGGTGAGGAGCACCTGTCCGACACGTACGCCGTACCGGGCGAAGGACGCGGTGTAACGGGCGACCAGCAGCCCTTGTCCGACGCTGGCCGCGGCCTGCTGACGGGCCAGGTCCCGAGGACGCCGGATCAGCCCGAGCGGTGCGAGTCCGGCGGCGATGGCACCGCTGGAGACCAGCACGATCTCCTTCTCGCCGCCGCTTCTGACCTGGGCGAGCACATCGACAAGGGCGTCGACACGGTCGGCGTCGAGCCCTCCGGAGGCGGTGGTGAGCGAGGAGGAGCCGACCTTGACGACGATTCTGCGGGCCTGCGCCACCACCTCGGCCCGCCCGGCCGGCTCCGGCTGCCCCGCCGCGTCCGCGTCCCGTTGTCCCGCCGCGTCCTGCCGTGCCGCTGCCACGTGCTCTGCCTCTGCTCTCGCTGCGCTTCTTCGCCGCACCGCACCGCGCTCTTCGCCGCGCCCGCCGCGCTCGCTGTCGGAGGCCCACGGTCGGGGAGCCTCCCGACCGGTCAGCGTACGCGGGCCACGCCCGGGGACGGCACGCCTTTTCAGTGGGTGGGACGAGGGCCCGCGCACCCGCTTCCCTGACGCAATCCGGGCCTCCGCACAACCGGATGCGGGTGACAGCAGTCTGTCAAGTGTGACAACGGTGGGGAAACTTCGCGCTCCGAGCGAGGTTAGGCTTGCTCTCGGCAGCGCTCCCCTCGCTTCGCCGACGGCGGCGCCCCTTCCCCCCGTGTAGCACGCCGGGCAATCACACACGAGATGGGCCACCAGTACATGCCAGTAAAAGTGAGCGTCGTCATTCCGGTTTACAACCCGGGTAAGTACATCGATCCGTGCATCGATTCACTGCTGGCCCAGACACTGCCGGCCGCCGATTTCGAGGTGCTGTTCGTCGACGACGGTTCAACGGACGACACTCCCGGCCGGCTGGACAAACTGGCGGACGAGCACCCTCACCTCCGGGTGATCCATATCCCTAACTCGGGCTGGCCCGGAAAGCCCAGAAACATCGGCGTGTCCGAGGCGAAGGGCGAGTACGTCCAGTTCGTCGACCAGGACGACCACCTGGCCTCCGACGCTCTGCGGAGGCTGTACGAGATGGGCCACCGCAACGGCTCCGACATCGTGATCGGCAAGGTCGCGTCGAATTTCCGCGGTGTTCCGCACGGAGTGTTCAGGACGAACCGCGAGAAGTGCGATCTGACCGACGCGCCGCTCTACGACAGCCTCACGCCGCACAAGATGTTCCGTACGGAGTTCCTCCGCGAGAACGGCATCGCCTATCCCGAGGGCAAGCGGCGCCTTGAGGACCAGCTCTACATGATGCAGTCGTATTTCCCGGCGAAGGTCGTGTCGATCCTCGGGAATTACACCTGCTACTACTACTCGAAGCGGGGCGACGGCCAGAACGCCGGATCGGCCAAGCTCGTGCCGTCCGGCTACTACGGCAACCTCCGTGAGGTCCTCCAGGTCGTCATGGACAACACCGAACCGGGTGAATTCCGGGACCGGTTGCTGCGCCGCTTCTACCGCGTCGAGATGCTCGGCCGGCTGAGCGAGCCGGGTGTGCTCACGTTCACTCCCGAGTATCTGGGCGAGATGGTCGACGCCATCCGCCCGCTCGCCGAGGACTTCATGAACGACGGAGTGCACGAAGGGCTCGGCTCGCTGACGCGGCTGCGCTCCACGCTGCTGCGCGCCGACGACCGCGAAGGGCTGATGAAGATCGCCCGCTTCGCCTCCTCGGTCAAGGGCGCCGCCCGTCTTGAGGACTTCGACTGGGAGTCCGACGGCAGGATCGCGCTCTCGCTGACGGGCCGTCTGGTCCACGGCGAGGACAAGGAGCCGCTGCGTCTGGTCCGCCGCGACAACCGGTACTTCCTGCATCCGGAGATCACCGAAGGGCTGCTGCCGTCCGGTGAACTCCTCGATGTCACCGACGACATGGACGGCTTCAAGGGCGAACTGTCCCTGCGCAACCGCGAGACCGCCGTCGAGTGGCAGTGTCCCGTCGACTTCTCGGCCGAGGTCGAGAAGCTGGAGGGCGACAGCTACGAGGTCGTGCTGCGCGGCCGGGGCCATGTCACCAGCGAGGCGGTCAAGGGACGCGGCCGGGTCTCCCGCGGCTTCTGGGACATCTGGGTGCCGCTGCGCGGCCTCGGGCTCGTACGGAAGGCCCGGCTCGGCGCCGACCGCGCGCCGCACGTGGACGCCAAGTGCCTGCCCGCGGTGCTCGGTTCGCCCGCGCGCCCGGTCATTCCGTACTTCACCGATCCGCACGGCAATCTCACGCTCGATGTCGCGGGCCGCGCCAAGAAGCTCGCCGCCTATCTCGCGGACCGGCCGGTACGGCGGATGCCCGGCAGCGGCCGGCCCGAGCTGCGGCTCGATGTGTTCACCGGCACCAAGTCCGGCTCCCGGGCCGCCGAGCTGATCGTGACCGCCGCGGACGGCACCACCCGTACGCTGCCCGCCACCCTGCGTCCCGACCACGGCCGGGCGCATCTCGGTGTGCCCGCGCGTGTGGCGGATCTGCCCGTCGGCACGGCGCGGCTGTCGGCGCGGCTGGACGGTCCGAAGGGAGCCGAACTACCGCTCTGCGAGGTGCCCGTGGCCGCCGGCGGCCGGATCAGGCTCGACCGCAGCGAGGTGGCCGTCGTCGACGCGGCACTCGTTCGGGTGGTCACGGTACGGCGCCGCAGGGCGGCCCTGCGGCGGCTGCTGCGCTCGGCGGGCGGGCCGATCGTACGGCGGCTGCCCTCCTCTGCGCGCAAGAAGGTACGCCGTCTCGCGGCCCGCCTCTGACCCGCCGGCGCGGCGCCTTCCCCCGACTCCCCCGAACAGCACGCACCGTGCGGCAAGAACACCATGCGGCACCGTGCGACAAGAACAAGGAGTGATCACATGCGGCAGCTCTCCGTCGAAGGCGCCTGGATCCAGGAACCGAAGGTCTTCCCGGACAGCCGTGGCAGCTTCCACGAGTGGTTCAAGGCCTCCGACCTCACGGCGTCGGCCGGCCATTCCCTCCAGCTCGCCCAGGCCAACTGTTCGGTGTCCAGCCGTGGCACGCTGCGCGGGATCCACTTCGCCGATGTGCCTCCCGGCCAGGCCAAGTATGTGAAGTGTGTGCGCGGCGCGGTGCTCGACGTCATCGTGGACATCCGGGTGGGCTCTCCCACGTACCGGCAGTGGGAGGCCGTACGGCTGGACGATGTGGACCATCACGCGATCCATCTCGCCGAAGGGCTCGGCCATGCGTTCATGGCGCTGACGGACGACGCGACCGTCGTCTATCTCTGCTCCGAGGGCTATGCACCGGGCCGCGAGCACGGCATCAATCCGCTGGATCCGGAGCTCGGCATCGAGTGGCCCCAGGGCATCACTCCGCTGCTCTCCGACAAGGACGCGGAGGCCCCGACACTCGCGGAGGCCGAGGCCCAGGGCCTGCTGCCGTCGTACGAGGAGTGCCGGGCGTACTACGCCGAACTGGCCGCCCGCGGCTGACACGTACACGGCCGCACACGGCCACACGGCGGGATATGGCAGGGGCCCGAGCGATCCAGAATCGCTCGGGCCC
>NZ_FMDK01001299.1 GCF_900091995.1 Streptomyces sp. MnatMP-M17 | reverse complement strand
CTGGTGGTGGGCCGCCGTGCCGATCGGTGTGGCGGTGGCGCCCGTCATGGCCGTACTGCTGCTCACCGGAGTCGTACCGCACAAGGGCATCGCGGTGGTTCCCGTCGTCGGCATCCTCATTGGCGGCGCGCTCACCGCGACGGTGCTGGGCGGACGGCGGGCGCTCGACGAGCTGCACGCGCGGCGCGGTGAGGTCGAGGCGGGCCTCGCGCTCGGGCTGCCCGACCGGGACGCCCGGATGGAGGTGGCCAGAACCGTGGCGGCGGACGCGCTGCTGCCCGGGCTCGATCAGACGAGAACGGTGGGTCTCGTCACGCTGCCGGGCGCGTTCGTGGGCATGCTGCTGGGCGGCGCGTCGCCGGTGCAGGCGGGAGCGGTGCAGCTCTTCGTGCTGGTGGCGCTGCTGGCGGTGCAGGCCGTGGCGGTGAGTACGGTGCTGGAACTGGTCGCACGCGGCCATCTCCACCGGGACGTCTGAGCCCGGCGACCGCGTCGGCCGCTCGGGCCCCGGGCCCGTACGTCCGGCCGCTCCGTCCCCGGGCCCGCGCCCCCGGTCCCTGCGCCTTACCTACGCCTTCGCATGCAGCCTGATCTCGCCCGTCGGCAGCGCTTCCACTCGCAGTTCCGTCAGGTCGTGGACATGGACGTCCGGAGACATCGCCGCCGCCCGTGGGCCCACACCCACCACGCGCATGCCTGCCGCCCTGGCAGCCGTGATGCCCGCCTCCGAGTCCTCCAGTGCCACACAGTCCTCCGGCGCGTAGCCCAGCCGGGCCGCGCCCAGCAGGAAGCCCTCCGGGTGCGGCTTGCTCGCCTTGACGTTCTCGGCCGTGACCCGGGTTCCCGGCATGGGCAGGGCCGCCGCGGTCATCCGCGCCTCGGCCAGGGCCGTGTCCGCCGAGGTGACCAGCGCGTGCGGCAGCGCGGCGATGGCCGCCATGAAGGCGGGCGCGCCCGGGATCGGGACCACACCTTCCGTGTCCGCCGTCTCCTCGGCCAGCATCCTGCGGTTGTCGGCGAGGTTCAGCTCCATGGGCCGGTCCGGGAGCAGCGCCGCCATCGTGGCGTATCCCTGGCGGCCGTGGACGACCTTGAGCACCTCCTCCGGATCCAGCTCCTGCTCGACCGCCCAGCGCCGCCAGCAGCGCTCCACGGCGGCGTCGGAGTTGACGAGGGTGCCGTCCATGTCGAGCAGGAGGGCGCGGGTGGTGAGGACGGACGTGGATGTCGTGGTGGCAGCGGTGGCCGTCATCGGCGGACTCCAGAGCGCGGGGCGGGAACAGACGGGAGCAGGCGGAGGTGGGGCAGGCACGAGGTGGCGGCGGGCAGACAGAAGCGGCTCCGCCCGCCGGGCAGGG
>NZ_FMDK01000333.1 GCF_900091995.1 Streptomyces sp. MnatMP-M17 | reverse complement strand
GCCGAGCCCGGCCGTGCCTGGGCGGCGGGCGCCGCGGTCACACCGGCGAGCAGCAGTGCGCCTGCGGCGAGTATCGATCTCGCTCTATGTCTCATGTGCCCCTCTTGCTGTTGTCTGCCACGTCCGTGAGCTGACGTCAGGCTGACCAGCCTTCATGATCATGTCAAGGGTATGTGTGGGTGCCATGAATTACCGCCGCCGGCACCTGACTCGGTGCCGGCGGCAGGCAGTTGACCATGAGGGGCCGCTGAGGGCGGGGCCGGGCTCAGCCGACGAGACCGTCCGCCAACTCCTCGCTCAGATTGGACTCCGTACCCGGAATCCCGAGGTCCTGTGCCCGCTTGTCGGCCATGGCCAGCAGCCGGCGGATCCGGCCCGCGACGGCGTCCTTGGTCAGCGGCGGATCGGCGAGCGCGCCCAGCTCCTCCAGGGAGGCCTGCTTGTGCTCCATCCGCAGCCGGCCCGCGGCGGCGAGATGCTCAGGCACCTCCTCGCCGAGGATCTCCAGCGCGCGCTGGACCCGGGCACCGGCGGCGACCGCGGCACGGGCGGAGCGGCGCAGATTCGCGTCGTCGAAGTTGGCGAGACGGTTGGCCGTGGCCCGGACCTCGCGGCGCATCCGCCGCTCTTCCCAGGCCAGCACCTGGTCATGCGCGCCGAGCCGGGTCAGCAGCGCGCCGATCGCGTCCCCGTCCCGTACGACCACACGGTCCACTCCGCGCACCTCACGGGCCTTCGCGGCGATCTGGAGCCTGCGCGCGGCACCGACGAGCGCGAGGGCGGCCTCGGGACCCGGGCAGGTCACCTCCAGCGAGGAGGAGCGGCCGGGCTCGGTGAGCGAGCCGTGCGCCAGGAACGCGCCGCGCCAGGCGGCCTCCGCGTCACAGGTGGCTCCCGAGACGACCTGCGGCGGCAGTCCCCGGATCGGGCGTCCGCGGCCGTCGACCAGCCCGGTCTGCCGGGCGAGCTGATCACCACCGGTGATCACCCGTACGACGTAACGGCTGCCGCGGCGCAGCCCGCCCGGAGCCATCACCACCAGCTCCGAGTTGTGCCCGAAGATCTCCAGGATGTCCTTGCGGAGCCGGCGCGCGGCGATGCTGGTGTCCAGCTCCGCCTCGATCACGATGCGGCCGCTCACCAGATGCAGCCCGCCCGCGAACCGAAGAATCGCCGAGACCTCCGCCTTCCTGCAGCATGTCCGGGTGACGGGGAGGCGGGCGATCTCGTCCTTCACCGCTGGCGTCATCGCCATGGGCCGATCCTTCCATGCATCCGAAAAATACGGTCGTACGCGGCTGCCAACAGCTCCGGATCATGGACCGGGGAACTGTCGGACGCTGCCACCGGCGCCAGCTCGACCGCGGCACCGAACCGGCCGGCGGCATCGGAGAGTGACTCACAGTCGGGCACGGCGGCCTTGTCGGCCAGCACCACGTCCAGGGCGAGTTTAGGGGCGTGTCGCCCCAAAACCTCCAAATGACGCTGCGGTGAGAAGCCATCGGTTTCACCGGGTTGTGGTGCGAGGTTCAGCGAGAGGACTCTTCGGGCCTTGGTCTCCATGAGCGCGTCGAGCAGTTCCGGCACCAGAAGATGCGGGATCACCGAGGAGAACCAGGAGCCCGGACCGAGCACCACCCAGTCCGCGTCCCTGACCGCCGCGACCGCCTCGGGAACGGCCGGCGGGTCGTGCGGCACGAGATGCACCGACTGCACCTCTCCCGGCGTGAGCGCGACCGTCGCCTGGCCACGCACCGTGTTCACCTCGTCGGGGTACGCCGGGTCATGGCCCCGTACGAGCGCCTGCAACTCCAGCGGCACGGCGGACATGGGCAGCACCCTGCCGTGCGCGCCGAGCAGCTTGCCGACCAGGTCCAGGGCCTGGACATGGTCGCCGAGCTGCTCCCAGAGGGCGACGATCAGCAGATTGCCCACCGCGTGCTCATGGAGATCGCCCTGGGACTGGAAGCGGTGCTGGATCACCCGCGCCCAGGTCTGGCCCCAGTCGTCATCGCCGCAGAGCGCCGCCAGTGCCTTGCGCAGATCGCCGGGCGGCAGCACGCCCAGCTCCTCCCTGAGCCGCCCGCTGGAGCCTCCGTCGTCGGCGACGGTGACCACGGCGGTCAGATCTCCCGTGATACGCCGCAGCGCCGCGAGAGAGGCGGACAGGCCCATACCACCGCCGAGCGCGACGACCTTCGGCTGGGCACCGCGCCCGCGCGCCGACAGCGTGGGAGTTCCCCGGCGCAGTCGGCGCATCCGGAAGGTGCGTCCGGTCACTCGCGCCCCATGTCCCGGTGCACGACGACGGTCTCGATTCCGGCGGAGACGAGGCGGGCGGCGACCTTCTCGGACATGGCGACGGAGCGGTGCTTGCCGCCCGTACAGCCGACCGCGACGGTCACATACCGCTTGCCCTCGCGCCGGTATCCGGCGGCGATGAGCTGGAGCAGCTCGGTGTAGCGGTCGAGGAACTCCTTGGCGCCCGGCTGGTTGAAGACATACGCGGACACCTCCTCGTTCAGTCCGGTGAACGGGCGCAGCTCCGGCACCCAGTGCGGGTTCGGCAGGAAGCGGCAGTCCACCACCAGGTCGGCGTCGACCGGCAGTCCGTACTTGTAGCCGAAGGACATCACCGTGGCCCGCAGCTCCGGCTTCTCGTCGCCGGCGAACTGGGCGTCCATCTTGGCGCGCAGCTCGTGCACATTGAGGCTGGAGGTGTCGATCACCAGATCGGCGTCGCCGCGCAGCTCGCGCAGCAGATCGCGCTCGGCCTCGATGCCGTCCACGATCCGGCCGTCGCCCTGGAGCGGGTGCGGACGCCGTACGGACTCGAAGCGGCGGACCAGCGCCTCGTCGGAGGACTCCAGGAAGACGATCCGCCGGGTGACCTCCTTGGCGTCGAGGTCGGCGAGGGACTCGCGGAGATTGTCGAAGAACCGTCTGCCGCGGACATCCACGACCACGGCGATCCGTGCCACATTGCCCTGCGAGCGCGCGCCCAGCTCCACCATGGTGGGGATCAGCGCGGGCGGCAGATTGTCCACCACGAACCAGCCGAGGTCCTCCAGGCATTTGGCGGCGGTGCTGCGGCCGGCGCCCGACATTCCGGAGATGATCACCAGCTCGGGAATGGCCGCCTCGCCGGTGTCACCTGCCTCCTTGGTGGTGCCCGTACTCACGTGCTCCGCTCCGTCCCGGTCGTGCTCAGTCATGCGTGCTGCCCCCGTCGTCTTCCATGATCTCTCCTGTTGCCGTGTTCACGGCGGGTGCCGCCGGGGCCGCCTTGGCGAGGGCCACGACGACGGACTCGGCCGTCTTGCGGCCCAGGCCCGGTACCTCGCAGATCTGGTCGATTGTCGCCTGCCGCAGCCGCTTCACCGAGCCGAAATGCTTGATGAGCGCCTGTTTGCGGGACTCGCCGAGGCCCGGGACCTCGTCCAGCGGGCTGGTCCTGACACGCTTGGCGCGCTTGGTCCGCTGATAGGTGATGGCGAAGCGGTGCGCCTCGTCGCGTACGCGCTGGAGAAGGTAGAGGCCCTCGCTGGAGCGTGGCAGGACGACCGGATCGTCGTCGCCGGGCAGCCAGACCTCTTCGAGGCGCTTGGCGAGCCCGCAGACGGCGACATCGTCGATGCCGAGCTCGTCGAGGGCCCGCTTGGCCGCCGCGACCTGGGGCTGTCCGCCGTCGACCACGACAAGCTGAGGCGGATAGGCGAAGCGCCTGGGCCTGCCGTCGTCGTCGGAACGGGCGGGGACCTCATGGGTCTCACGGGGCTCATGGGTCTCACGCGCGGCGTCCGGGGAGCCGTACGCGGCGGGGGCCGAGAGGTCCGTACCGGAGGCCGCAAGGGCGCTGCCGGGGCCATTCCCGCTCCCGTTCCCGTTTCCGAGGGACTCGGCTCCGGCTGCGGCGGACTCCTCCTCGGTCCACTCCCCCGTACGCGTCTTCTCCACCAGGTACCGCTTGAAGCGACGGCTGATCACCTCGTGCATCGACCGGACGTCGTCCTGGCCCTCGAAGGTCTTGATCTGGAAGCGGCGGTACTCGCTCTTGCGCGCGAGGCCGTCCTCGAAGACCACCATGGACGCCACCACGTCGTCGCCCTGGAGATGCGAGATGTCGAAGCACTCGATACGCAGCGGCGCGCTGTCCAGGGCGAGGGCCTCCGCGATCTCCTCCAGGGCGCGGGAGCGGGTGGTCAGATCGCTGGCGCGCTTGGTCTTGTGCAGGACGAGCGCCTGCTGCGCGTTGCGCCCGACCGTCTCCATCAGGTCCTTCTTGTCGCCGCGCTGCGGGATCCGCAGCGAGACCTGGGCACCACGGCGCTCGCTCAGCCACTGCGTGACGGCGTCCGTCTCCTCCGGCAGGGCGGGGACGAGGACCTCCTTGGGCACGGAGTCGCCGCTCTCCTCGCCGTAGAGCTGCTGGAGCGCGTGCTCGACCAGGCCCGCCGTGTCCACCGCCTCGACCTTGTCGGTGACCCAGCCGCGCTGGCCGCGGACCCGGCCGCCGCGGACATGGAAGATCTGTACGGCGGCTTCGAGTTCGTCCTCGGCGACCGCGATCAGATCGGCGTCGGTGGCGTCGGCGAGCACGACGGCGTTCTTCTCCATCGCCCGGCGCAGGGCGCCTATGTCGTCACGCAGCCGGGCGGCCTTCTCGTACTCCATCTCCTCGGCGGCGGCCGTCATCTGCCGCTCCAGGCGGCGGATGTACGCACCGGTGCGGCCGGCCATGAAGTCGCAGAACTCCTCGGCCAGTTCACGGTGCTCCTCGGCGGTGACCCGGCCGACGCAGGGCGCCGAGCACTTGCCGATATAGCCGAGGAGGCAGGGACGGCCGGTGCGCTCGGCGTTCTTGAACACGCCCGCGGAGCACGTCCGTACGGGAAACACACGGAGCATCAGATCGACGGTCTCGCGGATGGCCCAGGCGTGTCCGTACGGTCCGAAGTAGCGCACGCCCTTCTTCTTGGCGCCGCGCATGACCTGGACGCGTGGGTACTTCTCATTGAGCGTCACCGCGAGCGAGGGATAGCTCTTGTCGTCGCGGTACTTGACGTTGAAGCGTGGGTCGAACTCCTTGATCCAGGAGTATTCGAGCTGGAGCGCCTCGACCTCGGTGGAGACGACGGTCCACTCGACGGAGGCGGCCGTGGTGACCATGGAACGGGTGCGCGGATGCAGGCTCGCCAGGTCCTGGAAGTAGTTGGCGAGCCGCTGACGCAGGCTTTTCGCCTTTCCGACATAGATCACCCGGCGGTGATCGTCACGGAACTTGTAGACCCCCGGCGAGTCGGGGATCTGTCCCGGCTTGGGGCGGTAGCTGGAGGGGTCGGCCATGCCGTCCACCCTACTGTCGGCGACGGACAGTGTGACGGCGCCGGGGCACGGGAGGCAGGGTACGGGAGCGGCCCGCCCGGCGGCTCTCAGGCCCGGGGACGGTCTCAGGCCCGGGGACCGGCGATGAGCTTGCCGCCCTCCGCCGTGACCGGGACCTCCGGCAGCGGTACGGTCGCCGGGCCGTGGATCGCCTCGCCGGTGGTGACGTCGAACTTGCTGCCGTGGCACGGGCAGTCACCCACCGTGCCCTCCAGCTTCTCCAGGAGACAGCCGGCATGGGTGCACTGGGCGCTGAACGCCTTGTACTCGCCGCGCGCCGGGCAGCTCACCACAAGACGCTGCTCGCGGAAGAGCTTGGCACCGCCGACCGGGATGTCGTCCGCCGCACCGAGTTCGACGGCCGCGGTGGGCGTGGGATTCTCGGCGTGCCCGAGCTTCGACTCGGTGGAACATCCGGCCACTCCGGCCCCGGCCGCTCCGGCGAGCGCGACGCCCTTCAGTACGGTACGACGCTGCGCGAACGGGCCGTTCATGATGTCTCCACTGGTCGGAATTGCCGGATACCGCCTCCGACGATACCGACCGCCTCCCGGACAACGGCGGGCGACGGCTCGGCGGAGCCGGTATGACGACACCGGACAGGCCAGGGCCGCCCTTGAGGCGGGCCGCCCTGGCCCTGGGCGTCAGGCCCGGCCGGAGGTCGCCGGGGCCTTCTTCGGCGCCGTCTTCCTCCGCGTCGTCTTCTTCGGCGGAGCCGCGTCGCTGATGCGTTCCGGGTCCAGGATCTCCCGCAGGAACTTGCCCGTGTGGCTGGCCGGGATGCCCGCCACCTGCTCCGGCGTGCCTTCCGCGATCACCAGACCGCCGGCGTTGCCGCCCTCGGGTCCCATGTCGATCACCCAGTCCGCCGTCTTGATGACATCCAGGTTGTGCTCGATGACGATCACCGAGTTGCCCTTCTCGACCAGACCGGACAGCACCGTGATCAGCTTGCTGATGTCCTCGAAGTGCAGACCGGTCGTGGGCTCGTCCAGGACATAGACCGTACGGCCCGTCGAGCGCTTCTGGAGCTCGCTCGACAGCTTCACGCGCTGCGCCTCGCCGCCCGAGAGCGTCGGCGCGGACTGGCCGAGCCGTACATAGCCGAGACCGACCTCGTTGAGCGTCCTGAGGTGGCGCGAGATCGTCGGGACGGCCTCGAAGAAGTCCAGGGCCTCCTCGATCGGCATGTCCAGCACCTCGGCGATGGACTTGCCCTTGTAGTGGACCTCCAGCGTCTCCCGGTTGTACCGCGCTCCGTGGCAGACCTCGCACGGCACATAGACGTCCGGCAGGAAGTTCATCTCGATCTTGATGGTGCCGTCGCCGGAGCAGTTCTCGCACCGGCCGCCCTTGACGTTGAAGGAGAAGCGCCCGGGCAGATAGCCACGGACCTTCGCCTCCATCGTCTCCGCGAAGAGCTTGCGGACATGGTCGAAGACACCGGTGTACGTGGCCGGGTTGGACCGGGGCGTACGGCCGATGGGCGACTGGTCGACATGGACCACCTTGTCGACCAGATCGTCCCCGTCGACCCGGGTGTGCCGGCCGGGTACCGACTTCGCGCCGTTCAGCTCACGCGCGAGATGCGTGTACAGGATGTCGTTGACCAGCGTCGACTTGCCCGAGCCCGAGACACCGGTGACCGCCGTGAAGACGCCCAGCGGGAACGACACATCGATGTCCCGCAGATTGTTCTCCCGCGCGCCGTGCACGGTGAGCCTCCGCTCCACATCGACGGGCCTGCGGATGTCCGGCGTCGGGATGGACCTCTTGCCCGCCAGATACTGGCCGGTCAACGACTCCTTGTTGGCCAGCAGCCCCTTCAACGGCCCGGAGTGCACGACCTTGCCGCCGTGCTCACCCGCGCCGGGGCCGATGTCGACCACCCAGTCGGCCACCTTGATGGTGTCCTCGTCGTGCTCCACGACGATCAGCGTGTTGCCCATGTCGCGGAGCCGGACCAGGGTCTCGATCAGCCGGTGGTTGTCCCGCTGGTGCAGACCGATGGACGGCTCGTCCAGGACGTAGAGCACTCCGACCAGGCCGGAGCCGATCTGTGTCGCCAGCCGGATCCGCTGGGCCTCACCGCCGGAGAGCGTGCCGGCCGCGCGGTTGAGCGAGAGATAGTCCAGGCCGACGTCGACCAGGAACTTCAGCCGTTCGTTGACCTCCTTGAGCACCCGCTCGGCGATCTTCTTGTCCCGGGCGTTCAGCTTGAGCTCGCCGAGGAACTCCGCGCAGTCGCTGATCGAGAGCGCCGAGACATCGGCGATGGACTTGTCCATGACCGTGACCGCGAGAACGATCGGCTTGAGCCGGGTGCCCTCACAGGTCGGGCACGGCACCTCGCGCATATAGCCCTCGAAGCGCTCCCTGCTGGAGTCGCTCTCGGCCTCGCTGTGCCGCCGCTTGACGAAGGAGACGGCTCCTTCGAAGGCGGGCGTGGTGTAGGCGCGCTCACGGCCGTACCTGTTCCGGTAGCGGACCTCGACCTGGGTCTTGTGGCCGTACAGCAGGGCCTTCTTCGCCCGCTGCGGCAGCCCGGCCCACGGGATGTCCGTACGGAAGCCGAGGGCCTGCGCGAGCCCGCCGATCAGCCGGCCGAAGTACTCCCTGGTGTGGCCGTGCGACCACGGGTGGATCGCGCCCTCGTCCAGCGACCTTTCCTCGTCGGGGACGATCAGCTCCGGATCGACCTCCATACGCGTACCGATACCGGTGCAGTCGGGGCAGGCCCCGAACGGCGAGTTGAAGGAGAAGGAGCGGGGCTCCAGCTCCTCGAAGGAGAGATCGTCGTACGGGCAGTAGAGATGCTCCGAATACATCCGCTCGCGCTCGGGATCGTCCTCGGGAAGATCCACGAAGTCGAGCACGACCATGCCGCCGGAGAGTCCGAGCGCGGTCTCGACCGAGTCGGTCAGCCGGCGCTTGGCGCCGTCCTTCACCGTGAGGCGGTCGACCACCACCTCGATGGTGTGCTTCTCCTGCTTCTTCAGCGTGGGCGGCTCGCTGAGCTGGATCGTCTGTCCGTCGACCCTGGCCCGGCTGTATCCCTTGGTCTGGAGATCGGCGAAGAGATCGACGAACTCGCCCTTGCGCTCGCGCACGAGCGGCGAGAGGACCTGAAAACGGCTGCCTTCGGGCAGCTCCAGCACCCGGTCCACAATGGCCTGCGGCGACTGCCGGGAGATCGGCCGCCCGCACTCGGGACAGTGCGGCTTGCCGATCCTTGCGAAGAGCAGCCTGAGGTAGTCGTAGACCTCGGTGATCGTGCCGACCGTCGAGCGCGGATTGCGCGAGGTCGACTTCTGGTCGATGGAGACGGCCGGGGAGAGCCCTTCGATGAAGTCGACGTCCGGCTTGTCCATCTGACCGAGGAACTGCCGGGCGTACGAGGACAGCGACTCCACGTACCGGCGCTGTCCTTCGGCGAAGATCGTGTCGAACGCGAGGGAGGACTTGCCCGACCCGGAGAGCCCGGTGAAGACGATGAGGGAGTCACGGGGGAGGTCGAGCGACACGTTCTTGAGATTGTGCTCGCGCGCGCCACGGACGATGAGACGGTCGGCCACGCCGGTCCGCACCTTTCTGGGGGAAACAGGGGCGGAGCCCCCGTTCTCGGACTACGGAGGTCGCCAGAGCGATTGATTGCCAAGCGATGAACTGCCCCGCACGGAAGCGCCGGGCTCGGATGTGCCTGCATGCGTGGTCCCCGCATGCGTTCTGCCTACATGCCAGGATGCCTCCCCCGAGCCTATAGCACGCGCATTCGATTTACGGAGCCCCCTTCACCGCCTTCACCCGATCGAGTGGCACGGCTATCGTCGGCGCCATGATCGACCATCTGCGGGACCTGGCATCAGTACGTGAAGCGACCGAGCGGCTCCTCACCGCGGCCGGCGCACTGGACAACGCGGCGCTCGCCGCGCCGTCACGCCTTCCCGGCTGGAGCCGGGGCCATGTACTGGCCCATCTCGCCCGGAACGCGGACGCCTTGGTCAATGTGCTGGAAGGACGGCCCATGTACGAGGACGCCGCTTCCCGCGAGTCGGACATCGAGCGGGACGCGTCACGCGCCCTCGACGTACAGCTCGCCGATGTACGTAACACCGCCGAGCGGTTCCAGCATTCCGCGGCGGTGCCCGCCGACTGGTCCCGGGTCGTCGTCCTGCGCAACGGCGTCACGGATGTGGCGGCCCGTCTTCCGTTCCGCCGGCTGATCGAGATGGAGCTGCACCATGTCGATCTGGGACTCGACCGTGAGCTGGAGGATCTGTCCGAGGAGTTCACCGCACGCGAGATCGACTTCCTGACCGAACGCTTCTCCGGGAACGCCGGAGTCCCGCCGCTGACCTTGAAGGCGTCCGACGGCCGCACCTGGCGCACCGGCCGTACGGAGGGCATCCCGCAGCCCGTCACCGGCCCGGCCGCCGATCTGATGGGCTGGCTCGCCGGGCGCCGCGACGGAGCCGCACTGGAGTTCCCGGGCGGCTCCCTGCCCGTACTGCCGCCGCTATAGGCTGATCCGTATGACGTACAGCGGAGCGGTGAAGGTCGGCGGACCGGCGGATGTGCATGAGCTGCCCGCCCTGATGATCTCCAAGGTCGCCGTCGGGCCGATGGAGAACAACGCCTATCTGCTGCGCTGCCGGGCCACCGGTGAGCAGCTTCTGATCGACGCGGCCAATGACGCCGCGACCTTGCTGACTCTGATCGGTGACGACGGCATCGCGTCCGTCGTCACCACGCACCGGCACGGCGACCACTGGCAGGCGCTCGCCGAGGTGGTGGCGGCCACCGGCGCGCGTACCTACGCGGGCCGGTACGACGCCGAGGGCATCCCCGTACCGACCGATGTGCTGGTCGAGGACGGCGACACCGTCACCGTCGGCGAGATCGGACTCACCGCACTCCATCTGGTGGGACACACGCCGGGCTCGATCGCGCTGGTCTACGACGATCCGCACGGCCATCCGCATGTCTTCACCGGTGACTGCCTCTTCCCCGGCGGTCCCGGCCGCACCACGACTCCGGCGGAGTTCACCAGTCTGATGGACGGGCTCGAAGCCAAGATCTTCGACGCCCTGCCCGACGAGACCTGGATCTACCCGGGCCATGGGAACGACTCCACGCTCGGCGCCGAGCGCCCGCAGCTCACGACCTGGCGCGCCCGCGGCTGGTGACCGCCGGGGCGCGCCTCACTGATCGCTGACCGCCGCCGATCAGGATCAGGAGCGGGATCGCGCCTGGACGCTGTCCTTGCTGCCCGCCTCGCCCGTGCCGCCCTCGCTGTCCGAACCGCCCGTGTCTCCCTTGCCGTCGCTCCCGGCCACGGCCGATGCCTCGCGCTCCGCCTGCCTCTTGGAGGCGATCAGGCTGGTGATCGTGGTGACGATCAGAACTCCGCAGATGACCGCCAGCGAGACCGGTATGGAGATCTCGGGGACATGCACACCGGACTCGTGCAGCGCGTGCAGCACCAGCTTGACTCCAATGAAGCCCAGGATGACCGACAGACCGTAGCTGAGGTGCACCAGCTTCTTGAGCAGACCGCCTATGAGGAAGTAGAGCTGCCGCAGCCCCATCAGGGCGAAGGCGTTGGCGGTGAAAACGATGTACGGGTCCTGGGTCAGACCGAAGATCGCCGGGATGGAGTCCAGCGCGAACAGCACATCGGTGGTGCCGATGGCGAGCATGACCACCATCAGCGGAGTCAGGACGCGCTTGCCGTTGTTCCGTATGAAGAGCTTGGTGCCGTGATACCTGTCGGCGACCCCGAACCGCTTCTCGATGGACTTGAGCAGGCGGTTCTCCTCGAACTCCTCTTCCTCCTCGTCGGAGCGCGCCTCCTGGACGAGCTTCCAGGCGGTGTAGATCAGGAACGCGCCGAAGATGAAGAACACCCACGAGAAGCTCGCGATGATCGCGGCGCCCGCCGCGATGAAGACAGCGCGCAGGACCAGGGCGATCAGCACACCGATCAGCAGCACCCGCTGCTGGAGATGTGACGGCACCGAGAACTTCGCCATGATCAGGACGAAGACAAAGAGATTGTCGACACTGAGCGACTTCTCGGTGATGAAGCCCGCGAAGAACTCGCCGGACGCCTGGCCCGTACCGAAGACCATCAGACCGAGGCCGAAGAGCGCGGCGAGGGCGATCCAGACGACCGTCCAGGTTCCGGCTTCCTTCATCGACACGTCATGAGGCTTGCGCCCGATGAGGAAATCCACGGCAATCAGGGCGGACAGACCGAGAATGGTCAGCACCCACAAGGTCAATGAAACGTCCACTGCGCCTCCGGCTTCGTACGGCTACTGATCAGCGTCGTCGCTGCCGGAGGTCTCCTCCACCCGTGCGGCGCCCGCCGCTCCCGGGCCGACGCCCCGGGACCGATGGCGGTCCGTATTGACGGGCACGTCGCGAGGTGGGAGTACTCCCCTCCGTTCCAAGAAACAGTACAGGAAAGACCAAGTAAAGGTAAAGAAAGAGGTAAAGGAGCTGGAAGTGTGCAGCTCAGCCGGGTGCGCGCCGTCGTGCGCCGGTGTGCGCCGCTCAGCGGCGCCAGGAGCGACGGGCGATGGCCACCTGTTCCAGGACCTGGAAGAGCACGCGGCTGCCCGGAGGCACGGTGGGAGGCTCGTACGTCCAGGCGTGGCCGACCCAGGGATCGGCGAGATGGTCGTCGGGGACCGGAGTGATCCGGAGCAGGGACCGCCAAAGCGGATCCAGCACCGGTCCGTACGCGCCCGCGTCCTCGCGGTCAGCGACCATCAGCAGATGCACGCCGACCGACGGGCCCTCGTCGGCGAGATAGCGGAGCTGCGTCACCGCGCGGTCGTCGAAGCCGTGCGGGAAGTCATTGACGATCAGCAGCTGCTCGGCGGTGTCCAGACCGGGCGGCAGCGACTCGGCGGCGCCGCCGCGCACCGCCATCTGCACCAGATCCACCCGCTCGGTCAGCTTCGCGAGGACGGCGGCCACTCCCGCGGCTCCGGCGGCGGGCGGTCCCGCCAGCGCTCCGGAGGCGGTCAGCGGCGCCAGCGAGCGGGCCGCGGAACCGGCCGGGTCGATGACATGGACCGTGAACTCGCCGGGCGGATAGACGGCGAGCAGCCGCCCGGCATGGGCGACGGCGGTGTCCAGGGCGAGCCCGCGGAGCTGCGCCTCGTCCATCATCAGGGCGGCCTCGGATCCTGACCGGCCGCTGTCGACCCACAGCCCGCGCTCCAGCGGCAGCCGCACCAGCATCGGGATCCGCAGGTCCGGGCGCTCGGGCAGATGGACATCGCCCAGGCGCAGCGCCATCGGGATCTCCATCGGTACGCGGTACGCGTGCCAGACGGGATTGTCCCAGCGGGCGTACGCGGCCGGCAGGGCCGGTTCGACGACCTCGGACTCGGCGACGAGCTGGGCGAGATCGCGGTCGAGGACCTCACGCGCCTGGGCGGCGAGTTGGTCGTGCTTGGCGCGGGCCGCCTCCCGTGCCGCCTCGCCCGCTCCGCCGATGCGGTTACGGGGATCGGACAGGACGCGGTCCAGCTCCTGGTCGAGCCGGGACTCGGCGAAGTCGATCGCGCTGCGGTACGCGGCGACCGCGCGTGCCAGATCCTCGAACATGCCCCAGACCTGGTTGTAGAGCCGCTCGTCCATGGACCAGCCCGTGGCGTCGCCCGCGACGGGACGGGGCTGCCGGCCCGGCTCGGCGGGCGGCGCGGCCGGGGGCGGC
>NZ_FMDK01000628.1 GCF_900091995.1 Streptomyces sp. MnatMP-M17 | reverse complement strand
CGTGGGGTGACCGCCGTATCGGCGGACGGCGAACTGCCGCGTCGGCTGCGGATCGTGGGCCTCATTGCGGGCGCGGAGCGGGTCCAGGCCCTGGCGGAGGCGGCGGCGGACCGGCGGCACGATGTCCTCGGACGGCTGCTGCCCGCCGATCCCGGAGGCTTCGCCCTGGCATGGCTGGCCACGGCGGTGTACGCGTCGGCGGCGGCCGAGTCGTTGCTGCTGGCGGCCTGGACGCCGGACATGTCCGCCGCGAACTGATCGGCGTCGCCGATCGTCATAGGGAGTGAAGAGCGCGGTCCAGCCCGCGATCCAGTGAGGGGGAACGATGCCACTGCCGAAGCTGTCACGCCTGCGCGTGCCGAGGCTGCGCGTGCCGCAACTGCCTTGGCCGGCGCGGCTGCCGCGACTGCCGCGTCGGCCGTGGTGGCCGCGCACCCGGCGCGGGCAGCGACGTACGGTGCAGACGGTCATGCTCGGGTGTGTGCTGGCGCTGATGCCCGTGACCTGGATGCACGCGGTCGCGGACAGCCGTATCCGTACGGTCGCCGATGTCCCGGCCGGCGATGTCGCCATGGTCTTCGGAGCCGGGCTGCGGTCCGGCCGGCCGACACCGTATCTCGCGCACCGCCTCGACGCGGCGGCGGAGCTGTACAGCACGGGCAAGGTGAAGGTCGTGCTGGTCACCGGGGACAACAGCCGGGTGGAGTACGACGAGCCGGGCGCGATGCGGACGTATCTCGTCGGGCGAGGTGTGCCGGACGACCGAATAGTCAGCGACTACGCCGGGTTCGACAGCTGGGACTCGTGCGTGCGCGCCAGAAAGATATTCGGCGTCGAGCGGGCGGTGCTGGTGACACAGGGCTTCCATGTCCGGCGCGCGGTGGCGCTGTGCCGGGCGGCGGGTGTCGAGTCGTACGGAGTCGGCGTCACCGAGCGGCGCGACGCGACCTGGTACTACGGCGGCATACGGGAGGTGTTCGCCTCGGGCAAGGCGGCGGCCGAGGCCCTGCTGCGACCGGATCCCATGTTCCTCGGCCCGACCGAAACGGGAGTGACCGAGGCGCTCGCGGCAGGCCGCGCCCGCTGACGCCCAGGAGGCCAGGGCCGGCCTCCTGGATGCCGGAGTTCAAGGTGTGTGCGGTACGCGTGGAACGGACGACGCCGACGCCGGGGCCGCGGGCGAGTAGGGGGCACGTAGGTACGGGCTGACATGAGTCAGCCAGTCGCCGCCCGCGATCAGCCGGCCTCGCGCCCGTAGTTCATGGGCCACACGAGGTGCCGCGAAATACACCCAGGCGCTGACCGTGGTGCCACCGGCCGACAGGACATCGCGGGCGACCCGTTCATACACATTGGCCGGGTCACCGGGCGCGAAGTACTCCTCCAACTCGTCCAGTACGGCGAGCAGTTCGCCGTACTGCCCGGGCTTCGCCGTGATGAGGTCGCCCACGACCGTGCCCCGGTCCTCGATCACATACGGATAGCCGGGGCCGTCGTAGAGCAGGGCTCCCTCCAGGCGCGCCGGTTCCTCGTGGGCCGTGCGGCCTCGCAGACACAGGTCGTAGTTGGGCTCGCCAGGCCGCAGCGTGCCGTAGACGAAGAACGGCAGCTCGCCCGCCGCCTCGGCGTCTGCCGTATCGACCACCGCTCTCATGGCGCGTCGGTCTCCTCGGTGATCCAGGTCAGATACTCCGCGCTGCCGCGCACCACCGGTGTGGCGATGATCTCCGGTGTGTCGTAGTCGTGGACGTCCTTGAGATGAGCCTCCAGGGCGTCATAACGGGAGCCGGTGGTCTTGAAGAGGATCTGCCACTCCTCGGCGGTCTCGACCGCGCCCTTCCAACGGTAGACGGAGGCGACCGACGCGGAGATCTGCGCGCATGCGGCGAGCCGGGCCTCGATCGCTCCACGGGCGATCTCCTCGGCCCTGGCGGCACTGTCGATCGTGGTCAGCACGGTCAGATACTCGGCAGTGGACACGTGGCGGGCTCCTTCGGGAGGGTCCGGAGTCGGGCGAGGTACGAAGCCCGGATATGTGCTGCGCACCAGGCGGTAGTACAGCACCGTAGGCATCTCCGCCGCACCACCGCACCCACCGCCCTGCCGCCCTGCCCGCTTCTCCTCAAGCGGCGTACGGGCGAGCGGACTTGGCGTCGCGCAGGGCCAGGCCCCACCAGGCGAGCTGGTCGAGCATCGCCTTGGCCGCCGCGTCGCACTGGGCCGGGTCCTTGTGCCGGCCCTCGTCGTCGAAGTGCGCGCCCGCGTGGTGGAAGGAGACCGTGTCCCGGACCGTGACGGCGTGGAGCTCGGCGAAGACCTGGCGCAACTGCTCGACCGCGCGCAGTCCACCGGAGATTCCGCCGTACGAGACAAAGCCGACCGGTTTGGCCTGCCATTCGCCGTAGTGCCAGTCGATCAGCGATTTGAGGGCGGCGGGAAAGGAGTGGTTGTACTCCGGAGTGATCACGACGAAGGCGTCGGCGGCGGCCAGTCGCGCGGTGACCTTGCCGAGTTCGCCCTTGACGGCCGGGCCCGGGTGGAAGGAGAGCGCGGTCGGCAGATCCGTCTCCGCCAGATCGATCAGTCCGGTGGTGAAGTCCGGGCGCTCGGCGGCGCGGGCGAGAAACCAGCGGGAGACGACCGGGCCGAAACGGCCCTCGCGGTTGCTGCCCAGGATGACGGCCAGCTTCAGAGGTGCGGAACCGGATGGAGCCGTGGTTTCCGGCGTCATGACGTCCGTGGTGGTGTCCATGGGAACAGACTCGTACCTCAACCTTGGTTCAGGTCAAGCCGTCCTCGCGCGTCGTACGGTGATGACCATGACGACTACCGCACCGCACCTGCTGATCGAGGTCGACGGCCGGCCCGCGACCGAGGCCGATCTGCGTCTCCGTGCGCTGGACACATACGGACACTTCACCGCCATGCAGATCAGGGACGGCCGGGCACGCGGGATGGACCTCCATCTTGCCCGGCTCGACGGCGCGACCCGTGAGCTGTTCGGCATGGGCCTGGACGGCGAGCGCGTACGGGCGGCGCTCCGGCACGCGCTCGAAGGTGTACGTGACGCCTCGGCCCGGGTCCATGTCCACTGGCAGAACGGGCCGGACGCCGCGAACAGCACCGGCTCTCGCCCGCGTATCGGCGCCGGCACAGGCGGTAACACGACTCTGATGGTGACGGTACGGCCTCCGGCGGCCCTGGACGGCAGGGCGAAGAAGCTGATGTCCGTCCCGTACCAGCGCCCGGTTCCGCACATCAAGCATCTCGGAGGCTTCGCCCAGATCCACTACGGCCGGCTCGCCGAGCGCGCCGGTTTCGACGACGCGCTGCTCACCGGTCCCGACGGACTGGTGGCGGAGAGCGCCGTCGCCAACATCGGCTTCTGGGACGGCGGTTCCATCGTCTGGCCGGATGCTCCGCTCCTCACCGGCATCACCATGGCCCTGCTGGAACCACTCCTCCCGGCCGCCGGCCTCCCGTCGGTCCGGCGCCGGATCACTCTGGCGGACCTTCCCCGGTTCCGCGCCGCCTTCCTCACCAATTCGCACGGAGTCGCGCCGGTGGCCGGAATCGACGGGACGGTCTTCCCGGGCGAGGCGGCGCTGCTGAAGACGGTGACGGAGCTGTACGAGGGCGTGGAGTGGGATCGCATCTGAGCGGTGACAGACACGGCGGGCACGGCGGGCACGGCGGGCGCACGTCCTCGTCACCCGTTCGGCGAGTACCGGGCAACTCATCGGAGTGACGGCACGTCAGCAGCCGTGACCTGCGAAGACACCGAACGGCAAGCGGGCCGCGCCGGGTGCGGCCCGCGAATCTGATCGGACATCAGCAGGCGTACGACCCGACGGGCGCCTTATCTCAGAGGTGACGACTACCGCGCTGCCCCGGAGGATCACCATGCGTCCCACTGCCCGCCTACTGACCGGTACCGCGCTGGCAGCCGTCTCGACAGGTCTGACCTCCCTGTGCGCCACGACCACCGCGGCAGCGGCCACCGGCACCGCGGACACCACCACCTCGACCACCGCCTCGACCACCGCCATAACCACCACCACCGCCATAGCCGCGGACGAAGGCCGGCTGGAACTCTCACCGAAGGTCGTGCGTCCCGGCTCCCTCGTCTCCGTCAGTACCACCGTCTGCCGCGAGGGCCCCGCCAAGGGCGACGCGCGGTCGGCTGGCGCCGGCGAGTTCCGGCTGGAGCGCGCGGAGGGCCGCGCAGAGGGCCAAGAGGCGGACCAGGAGACGCTGGTCGGCCGGTTCCGGGTGCCGCACGAGATCGGACGTGGTCCGTACCGCGTCGGTGTGCGATGCGAGGACGGCAGGCACATCACCCGGGAATTCTTCGTGGAGCGCGACCGCGAACCGCGCGGCCATGTCAGATCGGGGATCGGCGGCAGCGTCGGTCCCGACACCACCCAGATCGCGGTGGGAGCGGCCGTCGTGGCCGCTGCCGCCGTCGGCGGGACCTTGCG
>NZ_FMDK01000694.1 GCF_900091995.1 Streptomyces sp. MnatMP-M17 | reverse complement strand
GTCGGCGGCCGTCGGCGCCCTACAGCGACCTCGGCCGCCGCTCAGGCGTCCTGCTCCTCCAGGTCGTCCAGATCCGCGTCGAGATCGTCCTCGTCGAAGACCGCGCTCACATCGAAGCGGCAGACCACCTGCTGCGGATCGGCCTGGTCGAAGGGAGCGCTCAGCCACTCCCCCGGCTCGGGCAGATCGTCGGCCGCCGACACCCAGAGAGTCGAATCGCCCTCTTCGAGACCGAATTCCTTGTGCCGGGACGCGATCTCGTCCGGTTCGTACTCGCCGAAGAGCACTCCGAGAGCGGCATGCACACTGCTGCCCACCACACCACCGGTGCCGGTGTCACCGTCCACATCGGCGATGCGCTGTGCTTGTGCGAGCAGCCGCTGCGGCTCGACCACCGCGTAGTCGCGCCGGATCAGCACACTGAGGGCGTTCGGCTCCTCGGGACCCTTGTACGGCGGAAGCGAGTCGTCCGGATCCGGGATCTCGAAGGGGGTGACTTCGTCGTACCGGTTGTAGAGCCGCTCGTCATAGACCTCGGCCGCGACGGCGAGGGCATTGAACGCGTCGGAGACCGCCGGATCGTCCTCACCCGTGCGGTGTTCGACCGCCGCCAGATGGCGGTCCAGGGCTACCTTGACCGCCTCGGCGGCGGCGCGTACCTCGGCAGCGGTGGGCTGCGCAGCATCAGACATAGTGCAGACGCTATCCGTACCGGGCCTCTGCCCGCACAATAGATGCGATGCCGGAATACGAATTTGTCGACGTGTACGTGCCGCGCGGGGTCTCCCGCAAGGAAGCGGCCCGTCTGCTCACCGACCATGCCGAGTACGGACACTGGGAATTGGACCGCCTGAGCCTGCACCGGGACGGCAGTCGCAGAGTGCGGCTGCGCCGGCGCATCATCCGCCAGGTGCGCGCCACCTGGTGAGTACGGCGGAGCGGGCCCCGCTGACGCGAGGCCCGCCCATGGTGCGTACCCGACCGCCGTACGCACCGTCCGTACGCGTCCGATTACACGGCGGAGCGGGCGCGGCGGTAGATGAGGCTGCCCGCGATCAGCAGCCCCGCACCCACCGGGACGGCGATCCCGAGCGCACCCGCACCGGTCTGGGCGAGCGTCTCGGTGCCTTCGGGCCGTACGACCGTCTTCGGCTCCGGCGCGTTCGGCGACGGCGGGATCGCGCGCACCTGGACCGGCTTGCCCGGCTGGCTCGGCTTGCCCGGGGTGACGGGCTTCTCGGGCCGCTCCGGCCTGGCCGGCGGGACGACGGGCGCGTCGTTGGCGCAGCCGTTGCCCATGGTGGGGTTGAGCAGGCCGCCGATGGTGACGCTGTTCCCGCAGGCGTTCACGGGGATGTCGATCGGCACCTGGATCGTATTGCCGGAGCCGACGCCGGGCGAGTTCGCGGAACCGCCCTCCGCATGGGAGCCACCGGCCGGCGCGGTGTGTGTGGCGCCGGGGTGCGATCCACCGTGCTGCGATCCGCCCTGGTTCGAACCGCCCTGATGCGATCCGCCGTGGTGCGGGCCACCGCCCTGCGGTGAGGTGTGCGAGCCGCCGCCGTGACCGCCGGACGACGGTCCGCGCCCATTGGCGCAGCCGTTGCCGAACGCCGGGTTGAGCACCCCGACGACATCCACGGTGTTCCCGCACACATTGACCGGTACATGCACCGGAACCTGCACATTGTTCCCGGACAGCACGCCCGGAGATTTCGCCGCGGTTCCCTCGGCTCCCGAGTCCGCGTGCGCGTGGCCGCCGCCGAGCGCGAGCACGCCGCCCGCCGCTGCCATGGTGATCAGGCCTTTGCGCGTGACCTGTCGCATTGCTTGGATCCCTGCCTTCTGCCTTCCGGGACTGCCCTGGGCATCGGTGCCGGGGCAGGATGCCCAGCGGCCCCGGAGTGCATGGCGCGCACTCCGGGGCCGCCCGGGCTCAGACCCTCACGGGTGAGAGATACGACGTCACTTGTTGATGCAGACGTTGCCGAAGGCGGGGTTCAGCAGCCCGATCACCGAGATCGTGTTGCCGCACACATTCACCGGCACGTGGATGGGGGCCTGGATGACATTGCCCGAGACCACACCGGGAGAGTTCACGGCGGCACCCTGGGCATCCGAGTCGGCGACGGCCATACCCGCACCCGCGAGCACCAGGCCACCGGTGACAGCCGCAGCGGCGACGATCTTCTTGATCATTATTTCCTCCTTGTTGGCAAGCGCGGCCCCAACCGCGGGCCGCAACACCTGTAACGAGGAGGAACCATTGGGGCTACGAGCGTATCGTCGCATTCACTCTTTTCAGTCAAATGCGCACGCGCTGGCGATTGTTGAGAGTCCTGTGCCGACTCCCGGCCGACTCTCCGCCGGCTGTTGTGTCAGCTCTGATCGATGAAACGGTCGAGTACGCGGACACCGAACTTCAGTCCGTCCACCGGCACTCGCTCGTCCACACCGTGGAACATCCCGGCGAAGTCCAGCTCCGGCGGAAGCTTGAGCGGTGCGAAACCGAAACCGCGGATCCCGAGATCGTCGAAGGACTTGGCGTCGGTGCCGCCGGAAAGCATGTACGGAACGGCCCGCGCGATCGGGTCCTCGGCCAGGAGCGCGCTCTGCATGGCGTCCACCAGGCTTCCGTCGAAGCTGGTCTCCAGGGCCTTGTCGGAGTGCGCGTCCTCACGCTTGACCCGGGGACCGAGGATCCGGTCGAGGTCGGCCAGGAACTCCTCCTCGTACCCGGGCAGGAAGCGCCCGTCGACATGGGCGGTGGCCTGGCCGGGGATCACATTCACCTTGTAGCCGGCGCCGAGCATGGTGGGAGCGGCGGAGTTGCGCAGGGTCGCGCCGATCATCTTCGCGATGCCGCCGAGCTTGGCGAGCGTGCCCTCCATGTCCTCCGGGTCGAGCGGGACGCCGAGCGCGTCGGACAGCTCGTCCAGGAAGGACCGTACGGTCTTGGTCATCCTCACCGGCCACTCATGACGGCCGAGCCGGCCCACGGCCTCGCACAGCTCGGTGATGGCGTTGTCGGTATTGGTCATCGAGCCGTGCCCGGCGGTGCCCTCGACCGTCAGCCGCATCCAGTGCATGCCCTTCTGCGCCGTCTCGATCAGATACAGCCGCAGATTCTCGTTGACGGTGAAGGAGAAGCCGCCGACCTCGCTGATCGCCTCCGTGACGCCTTCGAAGAGACCGGGGTGGTTGTCGACGAGATACCGCGCGCCGTACGTACCGCCCGCCTCCTCGTCGGCGAGAAAGGCCAGCACGATGTCGCGCGGGGGCTTACGGCCGCTGCGCAGCCTGTCCCGTACGACGGCGAGCGTCATGGCGTCCATGTCCTTCATGTCGACCGCGCCACGGCCCCAGACACAGCCGTCCGCGATCTCACCGGAGAACGGGTGGTGCGTCCAGTCGTCGGCGTTGGCGGGGACGACATCGGTGTGGCCGTGGATGAGCAGGGCGGGCCTGGAGGGATCCTCGCCCTCGATCCGGGCGACGGTGGAGGCACGGCCCTTGTGGGACTCGAAGATCTGCGGTTCGAGGCCCACCTCGGCGAGCTTCTCGGCGACATATTCGGCGGCGGCCCGCTCTCCCGGTCCGGAGTGGTCGCCGTAGTTGCTGGTGTCGATCCGGATCAGATCGCGGCAGAGGTCGACGACCTCGTCCTCGCCGGAGACGGTCCTGCCCGCGTTCGACTCGCTCACGCTGCTCACTCCCACGGTCGGTGCTGGTGGTCCCCCACATACTCCCGCGTACGGCCCCCGCACCCCAAGGCGGTTCCCCGCCCGACATACGCCCGTCACACGGAGCGGCCGGCAACGGCCGTGATCGGGCACCGCCGATTGTTTGCTATGGTTTTCCACGTCGGAACGGCCCTGAGCCGCCCGGCAGACACCTGGTCCGGGTGGCGGAATGGCAGACGCGCTAGCTTGAGGTGCTAGTGCCCTTTATCGGGCGT
>NZ_FMDK01001253.1 GCF_900091995.1 Streptomyces sp. MnatMP-M17 | reverse complement strand
CCCGCCGCTCCCCCGCCGCCGCCCGAGGCGGATCCGGAACCCGTGGAGTCCGGGCCCTCCTCCGGCGGGGTCTTCCCGGCCTGGGCCGCGATGGTGGCGGCGGCCTGGACGGTCTGGGCGCGCAGGGCCTTCGGCAGCGGCGCGTATCCCTCGGGCAGTTCGCCCGCCGCGACACCGGGCCGCTGGCCGTCGCCCGCCGCGTAGGTGAGGAACTCGGCGTAGTCCTTGCCCTCGGCGGCGGTCAGCCGGGAGGGCACGGTCGCCGCGTAGGTGAGCGAGGTGAGCGGATAGGCGCCCTTGGCCTTGGTGGCCGGCGCGGCCTCGGCCACCGACTTGACCGGTCCCGGACGCATCGCCGCCTGGCCCGCCAGCAGGCCCGCGTTGGTCGGCGCGACATACTGCCCGGCGCCGTTGCGGAGCTGGGCCGGGATCAGTCCGTAGCGCAGGGCCGTCGCGTTGTCGGCCAGGGCGAGCATGGCGCGCTGTCCGGCCGGCTGCGGCGGGTCCTTCTTGTACGCGGGCGGGGAGGTGGTCTTGTCCCAGGAGGTACGGGCCAGCGATTCGCCGCGGCCCGCGGCACGGGCGGCGCCGTGCATGTCCAGGGTGTACGGATGCTTGTCCTGGATGCAGAGCGGATTGTCGGGATGGTCCTCGAACTGCTGGCAGAACGGATCGCTCTTGGGGAAGTGGTCGACCGGAAGATCGAGCTTCTCGTAGTGCAGGTTGACCGTCATCCCGGAGTTGGCCGCGTCACCGTATTTGCCCTTGTTGTCGGGGGTGCCGTCGAGGAACTCGCGCGCCGCCGGATCCTGGTCCACCCAGTTCCACAGCAGCCGCGCGGAGTCCGAGAGCGCCTCGGGCACGAGGATGTCGCCGAACTTGCCGCCGAAGTCGAGATGGGCGTACTCGGGGTTGAGCCGGGTGAACTCCGGGTCGCGGCCCAGGTTGAACGGATTCTTCTCGGTGCTCGGCGCGAAGCGGGAGTTGCCGTCCTGGTACGACTCGGTCAGCAGCTTGGCCACCAGACGCTGGCTGAGCTTGAGCGAGGTGATCCTGCGGCCGTTGCGCGCCTTGACCTCGTCCGGTGCGGAGGACGGCGCCTGGCTCTCCACGAGAAAGCCGATGGTGAGCCCGGACAGGGCCACCGGCGCGTACACCGGTGTCTGGTCAGCCGGTATCTGATCGGCGGTGGCCGGCTCGTTCAGGAACACCATGCCCGGGGTGCCCGAGCCGAGCTTCCCTCGCGCGGTCGTGTCGGTCACCTGGGCATAGCCGAAGATCGTCTTGCCGCCGGTCTGGCACAGGGCGGGCTGCCAGCGGCTGACGGCCTCGGCGACCATCTCGTTGCCGAGTGTGGGACGTTCGTCGGCGCCGAGCGGGCAGAAGTTGCCGAGCGGCTCGAAGTGCAGCGGGACGACCAGCCGCTGGGCCCAGTTGGTCGCGGAGAGCGGCGAGGACTGGAGGAGGCCGCTGGACTGGGCCGTGTACCGGGTGCCGTTGACCTCGGTCTCGCCGCGCGGTACGACCACCAGCCAGCACTGCCGGCCCTCGGTCTGGGCGGTGTCCCCGGCCTTGGCCTCACCGCAGCCGAGACCGGGCGCCTCCAGGGCGGTCTGGGCCTCGAAGTACACCTCGCCGGTGCCGTCGGGGTTGGTACGGGCGTACGGGACCTCGTTCGTGGTGTTGGAGTCGAAGAAGTCGTTGGAGTTGCCGGTCGGGGTGATCTGGCCGCCCACCGAGTGGAACGCCACATAGGAGATCCCGGAGGGCGACGGAGGCGGCATGGTCTGGTTCTCGTCGGAGAGAGAGCCGTAGCTGAGCTGACGGGTGTTGGTGTACGCGCCCGCCGCCTGGTTGCCGGATCCGGGGCCGAGCGCAGAGGAGCCGCCGAACTGGCACTGCTCCGGGTCGGGTCCCGCCTTGTCGTCGCCCCAGCACTGCATGATCTGGAGGTAGTCGGCGGCGTAGGCGGTGTCCGAGACGGTCGGCGTCGCGCCGGTCCAGGAGACCTTGACGACCTGGTTGACCAGATGCCTGGTCTGCTCGACCGTGACCTTGAGCTTCGCGAAGTCACCCTTGCCGGTGACGGTCACCGGTGAGCTGCCCGAGGCGGGATTGTCGGCCGCGCCCGCCGCGTCGGCGCCCGCGCCGACGAAGGCACCGGCGCTCAGGGCGCAGCAGAGCGCGAGGACGGCGACGGTGAGCGCCCGGTGGGCACGGGTGAACCGCGCGCTGAACCGGGTGCGGCTGATCCGGGTGCGGGTGGACTCGGTGCCGGTGTCGGGGCCGGTGCCGGTGGACTCGGTTCCGGGGATTCTCATGACGTCTGCTTCCTCGCCGTCAGATAGCGGGACAGCAGCGGAGGGCCGACCGTGACCGCCACCAGCAGCAGGGCGGCCAGCACCATCAGCGCGAGCCG
>NZ_FMDK01000673.1 GCF_900091995.1 Streptomyces sp. MnatMP-M17 | reverse complement strand
GCGGCGCGCCCTGCGCGGTGAGCCTGCCGGCCGTCGCGGGCGCCCGCGCGCTGGTGGAGCTGGACCGGATGGGCATCCGGCTCGGACCGGTCGTCGCGACGCCGACGCGCTGGTCGCTGCTGGTGGCTCCGTACACCCTCGAACAGCTCGGTGAGCTGCTGTACGCCAAGGCCTGGGTGCCCAGTTCGCTGCGGTTCCACGGCGAGGGCGGCTATCTGGTGCTGCCGCCTTCCGAGGCGGCGGGCGGACAGGTCCGCTGGGAGCGGGCGCCTCTGGCGGGCTCGGCGGCGCCCTGGCTGCCGGATGTGGAGGCGGTCGTGGACGCGCTCGTGAAGGCGAGCACGAGCGCGCCTGACGGCGGCAGCAGACTCGCGTACTGACGGCGGTCGACGCGTCCCGCACATGCCCTGGGACGCGTCGCGCCGAGTTCTTCCGGAGCCGGGTCTTTCAGCGCCGGGCTGTACGGGGCCGGGCGGTACGGTCGGGCTGCACGGTCGGGCTGTACGGAGCCGGGGCTGTCACTCGTACGGGTGCGAGCCGGGCCGAGTTGTACGGGAATTGCGCGCGCGGCGCCTCTGAGCGGCCCGTTCCGTCGATATCTTCGGCCCACCGTCAGCAATTCCCCGGCACTGGCAGGTGGGCCCACCATGAATCTCCGTATGACCGGGCTCACGGCCGTTGTCGTGTTCACCGTACTTCTGCCACTGGCTGCCACCACGGACGTCACGCGCACCGTCCGCCCTGCGGAGCCGCGCGCGGACGCCAAGGTGGGAGCCGGCCTTCCGACTGTGTCCGGAACCGACGGGTCCGCCACTGAGGACCCTGTGACGGACGGGACGCCGGTGGCGGGCGATACGGCCGGCGACACGGCAGGCGCTGGTGCGGGCGATACCGCCGGCGGGGACGCGGTGGAGCGCACGGCCGAGCGATGTGGGCCTGAAGTCGTCTCTCCCGAAGGGATCGAGGCGCAGACATGTGTACTGACCGAGGGCCGCGACACCTGGGCCCGTACCGCCTACCGCAACACGTCGGGCGGTGAACTGCGCGCCGTACTCAGCCTGATGGGCCCGCGCGGACGCACCGTACTGACACACTGCGTGGCGGCGGTCACGGATGAGCCCGCGACCTGTCAGACGCCTCGTGAACCGTCCCGAGGAACTCGCGCGGAATACACGGCGATCGTGGAGTTCGCGGCCTCGCCGACACCGTCCAGCGGTGACAACGGCGAGGACATCGGACCTCTGCTGCTGAGGTCAGGGAGTAACTCGTAGGCCACGGAGGGCCTTTGACGGACCGGTCGGGCCCGGGAACGCGGACGCCCGATCGCTGGCGACGGGGGATGCACCAGCGACCGGGCTTCTAGAACGGTAACAAGAGATCGGCAGTTAGCAAATTCGATCCGGTGTATTCGGACAATGAATTACCTGCCGGTACGGGAAGTTGTGACGGGTGGTGTGACTGGTGTCACCGCTCGGCCGGGAACCCGTCACAACCGAAGACACTGCCGGTGATCCGGCAGTGATCCGACGATCCGCAGGCGATCCGCCGACGACTCAGGGGCTTGCCGATGACATCCCTGGTCAGCTCAGCGTCACCTGGCGGTTGGTGAGCCCGCCGCGCGCCCGGCGCTCGTCGCCCGTCAACGGCGTGTCGACGGCCAGCGCCGCCGCCAGCCGTTCGGCGAACTCCGTCGCCGGCTTCTCGCACTCCTCCGCGCCCATCGCGCTCGGCAGGTCCCACACCGGCACCGTCAGCCCGTGCGCCCGGAAGGAGCCGACCAGCCTCGTTCCCTCACCGAGGTTCGACGTGCCCGCGACATGCAGCCGGGCGAGCGCGTCCAGCAACTGCTCCTCGGGGTACGGCATGACCCAGCGGAGGTGGTTCTTCTCCGGCGTCTCGCACCAGTACGCGGCGTCCGTGCCGGAGAGCCGTACGGTCGGGATCGCGGCGGCGTTGGCACGCTCTAGGGAGGCGTTCACCTCGGCCGAGGCGTTCTCCGCGTCCGGCACCCAGAACTCGAACCCGGCGTGCACGACAGGCGTGAAATCGGCCTCGGGGTCGAGCAGATCCTGAAGCCGTGGACCATCGGCCGGCACCCGCTGCGCGGCCACGGGATTGCCGGGCTCCGCCGTCAGCGCACGCCGGAGCGTATCGGCGAGATCGCGGCTCAGATCGCCGGACGAGGTGTCGTTCTGGAGCGCGAGCAGTACGGAACCGTCGTCGCGGCGCAGCGCCGGCCAGGCCATCGGCAGTACGGTCGCGAGCGTCACGGACGGCACGCCTTCGGGCAGCCCGTCCTTGAGGGTCAGCCCGGCGGTCGCGGCGGGCACCAGCTCACGCAGCGCGATCCAGTCGCACTCACCGGCCAGGCCCTCGAAGGGACGTTGGACCAGCTCGGTCACGGCGTGCGCGGCGGCCCGGCCGTGGCAGGCCTTGTAGCGACGGCCCGAACCGCACGGACAGGGCTCGCGGGCTCCCACCACCGGAATCGGTCCATCCTTGAGCTGCGCCGTGGTGGCCTTCGTCTGGGGGCGCTTCTTGGCCATGGTGTGGCTTCTCCCGTAGCGGCGGTGCGATGTCGGCGCGAGCCTAGCCGTACGGACGGACAGTGCGCGGGTCGCGACGCGGCGCGCGAAGGCTCGGCCCGCCGCGCGGGCCGGATCACAGTCGGCGGCTCAGGCGGCTCAGGCGGCTCACTTGTCAGCCCGCCTGTCGATCAGCTTGCCTCGTCGAAGGGATCCGCGAAGGCGAGCCCGTCCAAGCCGTCCAGGCCCTCCAACTCGTCCAGCTCATCCAACTCCAGCTCGTCCGTGTCCGGGCCTGTGACGCGCGTAGCGAAATCATCGCGCCTGTACACGGCGGCGACTATCACCCACACGGTGACCTCACCGGACGCGCTGTCCCGTACGCCCCATTCCTGTGCGAGCGCCGAGATGATGTTGAGTCCGCGGCCACCGCGGGCCGTGACCGAGGGCGTCGCGGGTATCGGCCGCGTCGGGCCGCCGCCGTCCGTCACCTCGACGACCAGCCGTCCCGCCTTGTCGACGCGCCACTCCGCACGGATGTCGCCGTCGCCGATCCGCTCATGCCCCAGCGGTCTGCCATGCCGGCACGCGTTGCTGACCAGTTCGGAAAGGATCAGTACGGCATCGTCGACCACCGCTGCCGACACTCCGCTGCGGCTCAACTGCTCCCGCATCCGGTGTCGCGCCTCGCCCACGCCCGCAGGGCCATGGGGAACGGCCATGCACGACGACGTGGGCACTTCTTGTGCCACCACAAACGCCACCCCCGAGACCTCCTTCGCCTCACGCCACGGTGTGGATGCCCCATTGGCCTGGACCGGAAACCGGCCAGGCAAAGGCCTTTGACGCACTCGTAACCCTCGAATACGCATCGAACGCGCCGGTGCACTCCCCGTGCACTTCTGCCGCACTCCCTGTCACCATTCGGCGCTGTCGTATCGGGTGGATTTATCAGCCAATGTGTGCGGTGGTGTGTATGGCGTGTCGGGACGGTGCGTACGGCGTGTGTACGGTGCGTCAGGAAAGACGGCCGAGCTGGGACAGAACCTGTTTGGGGCGATTGGTAATGATCGCTTCCACACCGAGGCGCACACAGAGATCGACGTCTTCCGGCTCATTCACCGTCCAGACATGGACACGGTGGCCCGCCTTGTGCAGCCGCTCGATGTAGTCGGGATGGTTACGGACGATCCGCATCCCGGGACCGGCGATCCGCGCGCCGGCGGGCAGCCGCCCGTCACGCAGCCGCAGCGAGAGGAACTGCATCAGATAGACGGTCGGCAGCGTCGGTGCGGCGTCCGCGATCCGGTGCAGCGAGCGCGCGGAGAAACTCATGATCCGTACGGCCGAGTCGTCCGGTGCCGGATCGTCCAGACCGAAGCGTCCCAGCAGGTGCAGCAGCCGCTCCTCCACCTGTCCGGCCCAGCGGGTGGGATGTTTGGTCTCGATGGCCAGCTCGATGGGGCGGCCGGCGTCCGCGATCAGTTCGAGCAGCCGCTCCAGCGTCAGTACGGAGGTGAACTCGCGGTCCCGCCAGTCCGGGCTCTCCTCGCTGTCCTTCCAGGAGCCGAAGTCGAGCGCCGCGAGATCGGCCAGCTCCAGGGCGGAAACGGCACCGCGTCCGTTGGAGGTGCGGTTCACCCGACGGTCGTGGACACAGACGAGATGTCCGTCGGCGGTGAGCCGTACATCGCACTCCAGAGCGTCGGCGCCGTCCTCGATGGCCTTGGTGTACGCGGCCAGGGTGTGCTCCGGTGCGTCCTCCGAGGCTCCACGGTGGGCGACGACCTGGATGCTGTGCTGTCGTGCTTGGGTCACCGCGTCATGGTGTCATCGTGACGGAGTAGGCGGGTGAACGGATGGGGTTCTCCGGCCGACCGGATCAAGGTGCGATCGTTTTGTCCGAAATAAAGGATGGCGGACAGACGCACAGGTCCTGCTTACAGTGGTCTGACGTGCCGTGGGAAAAGCTGACCGCAGATACTTGCGTGCTTGCGCGATCACGGAAACTTGCATGACGGAACTGACTCGCACGGCGGAACTCTGCGGAACTTTTGCCGAAGACTGATGTGGACCCGAGGAGAAAGAGCTGTGAGCACTGAGAACGAGGGCACTGCGGCCCCCGGCGGCCCGTCCGTACCTCCCGTGCCGGATGCGGCTCCCCAGGGCACACCCGCGTCCGGTCCGCGAGAGGCCTGGCAGGAGCCGACGGCGCAGGCGGACCCGCGGACAGGCTCGCAGGGGGGCGCGTACGAGGACGGACAGCACGGGGGCGCACAACCGGGCGCGGATGCGCAGCCGGCCGCGGGCGCACAGCCGGGCGCGGGCGCACAGCCG
>NZ_FMDK01000608.1 GCF_900091995.1 Streptomyces sp. MnatMP-M17 | reverse complement strand
ACTCGGGCGACTCCGACAACGCAGCGAGCGTGCGTGCCGGGCGTCGCGGGGCAGACGGGAGTTCTGAAACACGGCCTAGCAGCAGGGAAGGCGCGCCCGGCGCCGAAGGCTCCGACGTATTCGTCCCGCTCTTCCGTCCGCTCGTCGATGCGGCGGTGCAGGCGATGACCGGGACGCGCGGCCCTCTGGATCCCGCCGTGGCCGACACCGCCGCGCTGACGGAGCAGTTCGCGGACCGGCTCGGACAGCAGCTCGCCCGCCGGGCCGCCCGTACTCTCACCGCCGAACTCGCCGCCGCGCGTACGGCGGGACGGCTGACGGGCGCGGGCCCCGAGGACCGGTTCGCGGACTTCCTGCGGCAGACCGGCGGCGCGCGGGGACTGGCCCGGCTCTTCGCCGGCTATCCGGTGCTCGCCCGGCTGCTCGCCCAGACCTGCCGGTTCACCGCCGACGCCGTCGCGGAGCTGCTGACCAGGTTCACGGCCGACCGTACGACGATCGTCGCGGAGCTGCTGGACGGAACCGACCCCGGACCACTGGTGACGCTGGACCTCGGGCTCGGCGACACTCATGAGCGCGGCCGGTCAGTGGCCCTGCTGGGTTTCGCGAACGGCTCCACCGTGGTCTACAAGCCGCGCCCGCTCGGCCAGTACGGCTTCCTCGACCGGATGGTGGAGTGGCTGGGCGGCAAGGTGCCGGATCTTGGACTGCGGACCGCCGCGACGGTCGCGCGGGACGGCTACGGCTGGCTCCAGTACATCGACCATCTCTCCTGCGAGTCCGTCGCGGACATCCACCGGTTCTACCGGCGGCAGGGCGCGCTCCTGGCCCTGGTGTACGCAGTCGAGGGCTCCGATCTGCACTACGACAATCTGGTCGCGCACGGCGATCAGCCGGTGCTGGTGGATGTCGAGACGCTGCTGCACGCCACACTGGCCGAGCCGATGACGGCCGGACCCGATCCGGCCTCGGCCGCGCTCGCCGCCTCGGTGCACCGGACCTGTCTGCTGCCGCAGCTCATGGTCGGCGAGCTGGGCGCCATCGACATCTCGGCCGTGGGCGGTGCGCCGGACGACAGCGGGCCGCACGCGGAGATCGCCTGGGAGGGCGCGGGAACGGACACGATGCGCCTGGTGCGGCGTCCGGTCCCGTTCACCGGTGGCCGCAACCGGCCGTTGCTGGCGGGCAAGGACGTCGCGGCGGGCGAGTACGGAGCCGCCCTGCTCAGCGGCTTCCGCGCGGGCTACGACGCGATCGTCGCCCACCGGGACGAACTGCGCGGCCCGGACGGGCTGTTGACGCGCGAGGGCGCGGCCGGGCCCGGACGGCTGATCGTACGGCCGACCCAGCTCTACGCGACGCTGCTGGCGGAGTCGCTCCATCCGGATGTCCTGCGTGACGCGCTGGACAGGGACGCGCTGCTGTCCCTGCTGTGGGCGGAGTCGTCCGACGACCCGGCCAGACAGCGGGTGATCGAGGACGAGATAGCGGACCTGTGGTGCGGTGACATTCCCGTCTTCTTCCACCGGCCGACGGATGCCGAGGTGTGGACGTCACGCGGCACCAGGATCTCCGGTGTGCTGGACACCTCGGGCCTCGCCGCCGCTCTGGCCAAGATCGAGGCGATGGGCGAGGTCGACCGGCACGACCAGGAGTGGATCATCTCCGCCTCGCTGGCCACCGCCCGGCCCTCGTCGGGAAGCCGGCACAGACAGGCCGAGCCACCGGCGAGGACGACACCCGCCGCCGTACCGGAGTCCTCGGTGCTGCTCGCCGCCGCGTCCGGGATCGCGGACGAGATCGTGGCCCGCGCCGTGCACGGGCCGGGTCCCGGGGATCCACGGTCCGGGGATGAGGGGCCAGAGCGGGGGCCGGAACAAGGGCGGGAGTGTGGGCAAGATCGAGAACCGGAGCGGGGGCGGGCCAACTGGATCGGTCTGGAGCTGGTGGACGACGCCCACTGGGCCGTACTGCCGATGGGCGCGAGCCTGGCGCAGGGGTACTGCGGAGTGTCGCTGTTCCTCGCGCAGCTCGGCCGGCTGACCGGCTCGTCCCGCTACACCGACCTGGCGCGTAAGGCGCTCGCGCCGGTGTCCACGCTGGTCGCCGCGCTCGCCTCGGACCCCGGGCTCAGCAGGACGGTGGGACCGGGCGCGTTCCACGGCCTCGGCGGAATCTGTTACGCCGTCGCGCGGCTGACGACTCTGCTCGGCGAGGGCGGAGACGGAGGCGAGGGCGGAGGCGAGGGAAGGGGCCGGGGAGGAGCGGCCGAGGGGGTTACGGACGACACCCTGCGTACCGCCGTGGCCGCGCTCGCCCTGTCGGTCGACGACGCTCCCGACGCCGAGGTGTCCCTCGATGTCTCGACCGGTCTCGCGGGCGCGCTGGCCGCGCTGCTCGCCGTACATCAGGAACGCGGGACGCCGGAGGCCGCCGTCCACGCCGACCGGATCGCGGAGTTGCTGCTCGTACGCACGGACAGCGGACGCCGTGGTACGGGCACACCCGGATTCGCCTTCGGTGACGCGGGCATCGGCTGGTCCCTGCTGCGCTACGCCGCCGACGGTGACCGCCGCCCGTACGCCGAGGCAGGGCAGCGCCTGCTGGATTCGGCGCTGACCGCCGCGGAACGGAACGCACCCGAGGATCTGAGCTGGTGCTCGGGGCTCTCCGGTACGGTCCTCGCCGCTGCCGACCGCCTCGGCCGGCCGACCACGGGAGGCGCTGAGGGACCGGCCCCGGCAACCACCGCCACCGAAAACACCGTCGCCGAAACCTCCGTCGCCCGAACCGCCGACCCCGAAATCTCCCTCGCCCGTCTCGACACGGCGGTGCGCGTACTCGGCGCGCAGGTGCCGCTGACGGACCACAGCCTCTGTCATGGCGATCTGGGCTCGGTCGAGCCGCTCGCCGTGCTCAGCGCACGCGGCCACCGGGACGCCAGGACCGGCCTGGCGCGCCGCGTGGGACTGACCGTCGGCGCCTTCCAGTACGGCGGCCATCTGTGCGGCACTCCCGGCCGGGTCCACTCCCCCGGTCTGCTCCTCGGGCTGTCCGGTATCGGATACGCCCTGCTCCGCCTGGGGTTCGCCGACCGCGTGCCCTCGGTGCTGCTGCTCGATCCCACACCGTCCCGGCTCCGGGCCGCGTCGAGCGAAGACACCGCACCGGCCCCGGCCCCGTATCCCAACGCAACGGCTCAGTGACCACTCGCACCTCTTCCTCCCACAGAAGGGATCACCCGCCATGACCGCATCGCCGCAGCACACCCAGCACCACGCCGAGGAAACCGACGCCGCAGCGTCCCCGCTCTGCCCGGAACCGGCCGATGCCGTCAGTGCCGACACCTCCAGCACCGACACCATCAGCCTGGCGCGCCGGAATCTGGCCTGCGCCCGCGTCCGGGTCCTGGCCGGACTGACGCTCGGCAGCGGCATCGTCATCACCCTGAGCGGGATCCACACCACCGTCTCCAGCCCCGGCTGACCGGACTCCGTAACGGACTCCACAACGGAATCCGGTCCTCAAGACGGTCTCTGGCAAAACCGGTCCGACCGCTACGATCCCTACCCATGCATGCGCGTGCAGCCGAAGTTGTGGGTCGTGACAGTGAACTCGCCCTCATCGAGGAGTCGTTGTTCGGCTGTCGGCAAGGACACGGCCGCGCCTTGTTCCTCGTCGGTGAGGGAGGAATCGGGAAGTCGCGGCTGGTCGCCGAGGCTACGGGCGCGGCCC
>NZ_FMDK01000570.1 GCF_900091995.1 Streptomyces sp. MnatMP-M17 | reverse complement strand
CCCTGGCGGTCCGCCCGCTCCTCCGGCCTCTCGTGCCGCGCGAAGCCGTGGGCGCGGTCGGCTGCGTCCGCGTCTGCGGCTGCGGCTCTCTCGTCCTCCGGCCGTCCGTCGTCGTCTGCCATGGCCCTCCTCGGAACGCCGCGACGGCGTCGCCGCCGGCGGCGGACCCGTTCTCGTGTCCCCGTCCTCGTCGTTCTCGTCCTCCTCGTCCCGCATGCGCATGTAAGCGCGTGGCCGGTCTTCGTACCACCGGGTGGACGGCAAGTGGCCGCAGCGGGCCGCCGAGACCGTCCCAGCGAGTCCACTGAGGCCGGTCGCAGCTGCGGTATCGATGGAGATCCGATCAATATGCACACAGGGCTGCGAAATAGTTCTGCACGGCTACTTGACGGCCTGAAACCTCCGATGTTCACTGCATGTTGCGAACATGTCACCAGCTTGCTGCTTTATGGATCACCGCGCCGACCAGGTGTTCCCGCGCCACCGCGAACCCGCACACCTCCTTGCCTTTCGGCACCCCCTTGCCACTCGTGGGAGTGACACACGATGAGACCCAACCGAATAGTCGTATTCGTCCTCGCCGCCGTCTGTCTGCTGGGCGGTCTCACCGGTGGTCCGGCGTCCGCGTCGACCACCGACGCCGCGTTCAACAACGCGACCGGCGCGCTGAACGTCGACTACGCGAGCTATCTCTCCAAGCACGACATCGTCTACAACCGGCCCAACACCAATCCGGATCACGGACTGACCGTCGGCAACGGCCGTATCGGTGCCATGGCATGGCAGAACAACGGCCTGTCCATGCAGGTGTCCGGCGTCGACACCTCCCAGCAGACCGCGTTCGGCGGCGGGCTGCTCAATCTGGCCACCACTCCGGCGATGGACAGTGGGTACTCCACCTACCAGCAGCGTCTCTCGCTGTACGACGGAACACTCACCACCAAGTACGACAACAACCGGACCGTCACCGTCATGGGTTCACCGAACTCCGAGGTGATGGGCATCCATGTGGACGACACACGCGGCGGAGTGTCCAGCATCGCGCTGGAGCTGAGCCTGTGGGATGTGAGCCAGCTCGGGAACAGCGGTGACGTACCCAATCTCGACACCTGGAAGACGGTGTCCACCTACGCCGACTCCACCGGCGCGGGACTGAGCCGCGGCCAGGCCGATCCGCAGAACTTCGGCTACACCCTGGCGGCGACCGTGGAAGGCGCGGCGTACTCCGCTCAGGTCGTCGACGGCCGCAAGGTACGGCTGACGATCACACCGTCCAGCAGTTACACGATCTGGTTCACCGCCAGCAGCCGGCTCAACGCTCCCGGCAACAACTCGGTGACCCAGGCCAAGAACGCGCTGAACTCTGTGAAGGGCACGGGATACACGACCACCCTGAACAACTACCGCAACTGGTGGCACGCGTTCTGGGAGAAGTCGTTCGTGCAGTACTCCAACGGGTCCCGTGAAGCGGACTACATGGAGAACGTGTACTACCTCAGCACCTATATGATCGCCGCCGGCGGATACGCGAACTATCCGTTCCACTTCATCAACGGCACCTTCCGGGCCACCGGGGACGCCACGAAGTGGAGCAATTCGTACTGGTACTGGAACCAACGGGACGTCTACAACTCGTTCCTGGCCTCCAACCATCCCGATCTGCTCGCCGGATTCAACAAGCTGTACAGCCGCAACTTCGACGCGCTCAAGGCGTACACCCGGACCAGATACAACGTGGACGGGATCTGGGTACCGGAGACCATGGGCTGGGACGGCAACGCCCGTGGCACGGTCAACAGCGACTACACCAAGAACATCTGGTCGACCGGCGCCGAAGCCGCGTACAACATGTATCTCCAGGCCAAGTACACCAACGACACCAACTACCTGCGGAACACGGCCTATCCGTTCATGCGTGAGGTCGCCAAGTTCTACGCGGCGAAGCTCTCCTACGACAGCGGCACCGGCAAGTACTATGTGGCCACATCCAATTCGCACGAGACCTACTGGAACGTGCCGAACGCCATCACCGATCTGGCCGCCGTACGCACCCTGTTCCCGCTGGCCATCCAGACCGGTGCCGATCTCGGTCTGGACGCCGATCTGCGTCCGCAGTGGCAGCGGATCCTGGACAATCTGATCGCGTATCCGTCGGACGCGAATGTGTATCTGCCGCACACTCCTCCGATATCCCAGACACGCAACAACGAGAATGTGGCGGCCGAGCTCATCTGGCCCTATGACCTCACCGGAATCGGCTATCCGGACCAGCAGAAGGCCATCAACACCTGGAACGCCCGGCCGTTCCCGTACGGCAACGTATGGGCGAACGACGCGGTCCAGGCCGCCAGGCTCGGCCTCGGGGACCAGACGTTCCAGGGCATGAAGACCATGCTGCGCCAGTACCAGAACTATCCGAACGGTCTGACGGCCAACACCAACGGTGTCTTCGAGTATCTCGGTGTGCATCTGACGGCGACGAACGAGTCGCTGCTCCAGTCGTACAACGACAAGATCCGGGTCTTTCCCGCAGTGCCCTCGGACTCCTCCTTCGTCGGCAAGTTCAGCCTGCTGGCCAAGGGCGGTTTCCTCGTCAGCTCGGAGCGCGAGGCGGGCGAGATCAAGTACGTGGGAGTCAAGAGCCAGTACGGCAACAGCACCCGGATCGTGAACCCGTGGGGAACGCAGCAGGTGCGTGTCCGCCGGGTCTCCGACAACGCGACCGTACTGACCACCAGCGCCGCCGAGTTCGCGCTCAGCACCACGGCCAACACCGTGTACGTCGTCGAGCGCACCGCCAAGCCGCTCAGCTCGTACACCTCCACCCGGCTCACCGGGACGGCCAACCAGGACGCCAAGTCCCTGGCCGGCACCAACTCCACGCTCGGGCTCGGCTCGACGCCCAACCCGATGGTGAACAACACCTCGGTGACCTACGACAGCAACTGGTACCTCACGACCAACCGCGGCTATGGCGACTACAACGACGACACCCATCACAGCAACACGGTGGGAGCGACGGCGCAGTACACCTTCACCGGCACCGGGATCCAGTACCTCTCCGAACGCAACGGTGACATGGGAACGGTGGACGTCTATCTGGACAACGCCTTCCAGGCGACGGTCGATCTGAGGATCACCGGCCCTCGGCAGGCCCAGCAGACCGTCTGGCAGAGATCGGGGCTCTCCCGGGGCTCGCACACCATCAGGATCGTCAACAGGAGCACAGCGGTCGGCATGATCGACGCCTTCCGCATCACTCCGTAGCCATCAGAGGCGCAAAGGAAAAGGGCGGTGGCCGCGGCGGCGGTCACCGCCCGGCTCACTCTCCGGCGGGCGCGTCCTCCTCTCCGGCGGGCGCGTCCTCCTCACTCTCCCGGGCAGCCGCCGCCATGCCTCTGGCCCGCTTCCCGATGACCAGCGCCGCGCCCGCCGCGCTGGCCGCGAAGGCGACGGGAACCATCCACCGCCGGTCGAGCCGGTAACAGGTGACATGGTCCAGCGAGTAGCGGCCCGCTCCCATGAGCCCGATGGAGGCCGCGGTCCAGCCGAGAAGGCCCGGATACTCGAATCCGCCCGACTGACTGAAGAATCCGTTGGGCGCGTGCACCGCCGACGCTCCCGCCATACCGCCGGCCGCCGCCGCTCCGGCCGCCGGAGTGGCGAGCCCCAGGGCCAGCAGCACACCGCCTCCGGTCTCGGCGAGTCCGGAGGCGATCGCACTCGGTCTGCCGGGCCGGTAGCCCATGGCCTCCATCCCCTGGGCGGTCCCGCCGATCCCGCCGCCGCCGAACCAGCCGAAGAGTTTCTGGGTGCCGTGCGCGGCGAGTACGGCTCCGACGCCGAGCCGCAGGGTGAGCAGTCCGAGGTCGCGTCGGTTCACACAGGTCATGGCGGGCTCCGGGTGTGCGGGTGCGTCAGGCGTGCCGAGGAGTACGGGAACGTACGACTCCACTCTCGGCGGAGCGGCGGCCGGGAGGTCAGCGTTGCTGGGCCGTACGAGTCGCCACGGCGCGCCAGCCCACCCCTTATGTCACCTTGACGATAAGCCGAGTCCGACCGGCTCGTCGCCTTCGGGGACGGTATGGAGAGCGACGCCCTGGAGCTGACCTGGGGACAGACGGTCCGGGTGGGCAGATCCGCCACCGCGCTGCGACTGCTCGGCCGAGTAGCCACGTACACACGTGCGACCGCCGTCGGACCGCGTCACAATGGAGAGAGCGGGCACGGGCACCGATACGGCGATGGCAGCCGGACGGAGGAGGCGCGTTGCGATGGAGACCAGCGATCGCGAGACCGTACGGAAACTGCTCGCCACCCATGGCCGCACCTACGCCGATCAAGCGGGTATTCATCTCCGGAACACACCACAGCCGCTCTACCAACTGCTCGTCCTGGCCTGTCTGTTGAGCGCGCGTATCCGCAGCGACACCGCAGTCGCGGCTTCCCGTGCGCTCTCGGAGGCCGGCTTCCGCGACGCGCGCCGGATGGCGGACGCCACCTGGCAGCAGCGGGTGGACGCGCTGGGCCTCGGCGGCTACCGCCGCTACGACGAGCGCACCTCGACGCAGCTCGGTGTGGGCGCCGAGTTGCTGCTCGACAAGTACCACGGCGATCTGCGCCGGCTGCGCGACGCGGCGGGCGCAGACATGGGCACGCTGCGGTCGTTGCTGCGGGAGGTGCCCGGACTCGGTCCCGTGGGTGTGGACATCTTTCTCCGCGAGGTCCAGGGAATCTGGCCGGAGGTCGCTCCGTATCTGGACAAGAAGACTCTCCAGGGCGCGCGGAAGCGCGGACTGCCCGACGAGCCCAAGGCGTTGGCGCGGCTGGCCGATCACACCGATCCCGCGGTCTTCGCGGCGGCGATGGTACGAGCCGCTCTCGAACGGACCGGGACGACGAAGAAAGCAACGAAGAACGCGACGAAGAGAACAGCGAAAACAACGTAGTAGCCCGCCATACATGAGGCGCCTCTCCGTGCAACTGCTCGCACGGCAAGGCGCCTTCACGTCGAATGTGGTCTCGCGCACGTCGAATGTGGTCTCGCGCCGGAAGCGGCGCGTCAGCCGGCCGACGGCCGGTTGTCGCGAGGCGGCTCACGGGACGGCTCGTTGGTGCCGAGCTGCTCATTGATCTTCTTCTGGGCCATGTCGACCGGCCCTTTGTACTTGTTCCCCGTCTTCCTGTCGAACGCGTCGCCCGCCTTCTCGACCCCCTGGCGGACCGTGCTCTCATGCCCCTTGATGAGGCCCTTCAGCTTGTCGAGCATCGACATGTTCGGCTCCTCGGTCGGAACGTCTTCATGTCCACCTTCACCGCTGTCCGGCGATCCCGCATCCGGACATCAGCGTGAGTAGGCGTAAGTGCGCTGCCGCGTGCAGGGATCGCTCACCGCGCCCGTGCCGTCGTCCTCGGGCAGCCCGGCGACGGCCTGGAGCGCGGCGCTGACCAGAGTGACCAGAAGATCGATGTCCGCTCCGGTGTCGAGCCGTACGGTGACCCAGCCGCAGCCGGCCCGCAACCGGAGCGCGGTGGACCTCTTGAGCGCCGGACGAAGCTTGGCGATCATGGCGTTGGTGAGATGAACATCTGCTTCGTTCTCACCGTGGAAGTGAACTATTTCCTGTGTACCCGAGCGTACGCACGGATCTGTGCCGCAATAGGCCCGGCCACCGCTGAGACCTGGCCAAGTCATCAGCCGTTCGCCGGCATGTCTGGCAGCGTTCATGCCATCAGCGTGCCGTACCGCGACCTCGGCGGACAGAGGAAACGAGGAAACGAGGAACAAATGTGCTTGTCTTTGCCGAGTTCCGCGCAGCTCCGCCGATTTCCACGCGGCCGGGCGCGCCTCGGGCCGACGGCTTTTGTTCGCCACGTGTTCAACGCTCCGTCCGTCGGCCCGTTCATCCCTTCATGATCTCCTCGGCAGGGCGACGGCAGACATTTCAGGACGAGAAAGGGCCGCCATGGCTGCGAACTCGGTCGATGAGCTGATGGATCTCCTGTACGCGTGCCGGGGCGTCTGGGACAGCCCCGACCGCAGCGGCGACGCCGTCGATCTCCATGACCACGCCCTTCAGACGGCCGCCCTGCTGCGCCGCCGGCATCCCGCCGACAAGGAGCTCCAGATCGCCGGTCTGGTCCACGATCTCGGCCATCTGCTGCTGCCCGGTGACGACGCGGGACACGGGGACCGGGCCGCCGACGCCGTACGCCCGCTGCTCGGCGACCGGGTGGCCCGGCTCGTACGGCTCCATGTGCCCGCCAAGCGGTATCTGGCCGCGATGGAACCGTGGCACACGCTCTCGGAGCGGAGCGCGCGGACGCTGCGGCTCCAGGGCGGCGCGATGACCCGGGCGGAGGTGGAGGCCTTCGTGCTGGACCCGCTGGCCGAGGACGCGGTACGGCTGCGCAGGGCCGACGACGAGGGCAGGACCGCCGGAATGGACGCGGGAATCATGGAGGACTGGCGGCCGGTCCTCGAATCGGTCGCGGCCGGCCACCATCATGCCGGCGTGCGCTCGCGGTACCCGTAGGGCTCGCGGTACCAGCAGGTACGGTACGGGCGCCGATACCCGTACCGTACCTGCTGGGCGCGTCAGCCGAGCGTCGCGCTTCCCAGGTCCTTCGGGGAGCTGGGCAGCGGCAGCCGGCGCGCGGTGGAGCCGCTCGGCGGAGTGACCGTCCAGTCCGGGTGCCCGGGCATCCTCGGTGTCTTCGTGCCGTACAGCCACTCGGTGAGGAAGCCGGTCAGATCCTGTCCCGACACCTCGGAGGCCACGGCGATGTACTGCGCCGTGGAAGCACTGGAGTTGCGGTACCGGTCGAGGAAGGTGTGCTCAATACGGCTGAAGACCTCCTCGCCGACCAGCGTCCACAGCGCGTACAGGACCAGCACACCGCCCGTGTAGCGCTGGCTGTGGAAGAGCGTGGCCGCCGTCGGCGCCGCGACGGGACCGGCGTCCTTGCGCCACTGGTCGCCACGGGAGTAGACGTCCTTCATCCGGGCTTCCATGCTGGTCAGCCCGATGGAGTCGGGCCAGCCGCGCTCGTACCGGTACAGCAGCCCGTAGTAGTCCGCGTGGCCCTCGTTGAGCCACAGATCCGCCCAGGTGGCGGGCGAGACGAGATTGCCGAACCAGGAGTGGACCAGCTCGTGCATCATGTGCGAGCCGATCAGATTCTCCGTCTGGAGAAGGAAGTTCGGCTTGTAGATGGTGAGGGTCTGGGTCTCCAGACCGGTGAAGTCGAAGGCATTGGGATCGTCGGTGTTGGCGGGCAGGATGCCGTACGCCTCGAACGGGAAGGCGCCCAGCCGCTGCTCCAGCCAGGTGAGCTGATGGGGCGTCAGGGCGAGGGCCGGCTCAAGTGCCGCCGCGCGTGTGGTCGGTACGACATCGCGCAGCCGCAGTCCGTTCGGGCCCGGCCGTTCGACGATCCGGTAGTCGCCCACGGTGATCTGCACCAGCTCGGTGGCGAGGGGATCACGTGAGCGGTAGGTGACGGTGGTGGTGCCGTTCGCCTTCCTGGTGGAGACCAACGAGCCGGTCGCGACGGCCGTCAGCCCGTCGGGCGCGGTGATACGGAAGGTGAAGTCGGCCTTGTCGCTGGGATGGTCGTTGCACGGGAAGACCGTGCGCGCCAGATCCGGCTGCCCGGCCACGGCGAAGCCGTCGGGCGTGGGCACCCAGCCGTTGTACGGCGGCGCGATCTTGCGCGGGTCGGCGGTGTAGTCGACGCGTACGGTGAACTTCTCACGGTTCGCCAGGCAGGACGGCGGCGTGACGACCAGTTTCTCGGTCTGCTGCTCGAAAGCCGCTTCCCGGCCGCCCACCCACACACCGCGGACCACAAAACCGACCGCGTCGAGCGAGAAGCGGGAGAGATCCTGGGTGGCGTGCGCGGTGACGGTCACGCTCGCGTCGACGAGCTTGGTGTCGGCGCGGTAGGTGAAGTCCAGCAGATAGGCGGCGACACGGTATCCGGTGTTGCCGAGCACCGGATAGACGGGATCGTTCAGACTGCCGCCGCCCGGGGTTCCCCCGTCTCTGACGTCCCGTGCGCCACGGCCGTCGGCGCTCCGCGCCTGCGCGGCCGGGGAGAGGGTGAGAGCTGCTGCTGTGCCGAGGAGCGCGACCGCCGGGGCCGTCACTCTGGTGCGATATCGCATGTTCCTCTTTCGGTAAGTGCGACTTGAGCAGCGCGATCCGGCCAAGAATGATCACGCCAACTGCCGGGACGCACAGGTGTCATGGCTGGTTCCCGGCATCCCGGTACCGGTTGCGGAACCGGTACCAGTCCTGTTCCCGGTCCAGTCGGCGAGGCAGCCACCAGGCGCGCGCGCCGAGCAGTGTCATCACCGCGGGGACCAGGAGCAGCCGGACGATCGTGGCGTCGATGAGCACGCTGACGGCCAGTCCGAGGCCCAGCATCTTCACCACGATGTTGTCGCTGAGGATGAACGCGGCGAAGACGCTGGCCATGATGAGCGCTGCGCAGGTGATCACACGCGCCGTGATCTCCAGACCGTGCGCGACCGCCGCTCTGCTGTCACCGGTGAGCAGCCAGGACTCATGGACGCGGGCGAGCAGGAAGACCTCGTAGTCCATGCTCAGACCGAAGACGATGGCGAACATCATCATCGGCACATAGCTCTCGATCGGCACCGTCCCCGAGATCCCCAGCGCGGGCCCTCCCCAGCCCCATTGGAAGACGGCGACCAGCACTCCGTACGACGCGGCGATCGACAGAAGGTTGAGCACGGCGGCCTTGAGAGCCACCAGCAGCCCGCGGAACACCACCAGGATGATGAGGAACGCCAGGGCGACGACCACACCGATGATCAGCGGGAGCCGCGCCCTGATGATGTCGAGGAAGTCCTCGGCGGCGGCGGTCGCGCCTGTGACATAGGTCGTGGCGGCGGTGCCGGAGACGCCTCGGGGCAGCACATCGTCCTTGAGCCGGCTGAAGAGGGCGGAGGTTCCCGCGGACTGGGGGGAGGTCGCGGAGACGGCCGTGGCGGTCAGCACCTGACCGTCGCCGGTGGGCCGGAGAGGGCTGATGCCGGCCGCACCCGGGACATCCGTGAGCGCCTCGGTGAGGCTCGCCGCCAGCGCGGGACGCCCGGCGCGCGGCACCCGGCTCTGGTCGACGACCAGGAGGAACGGACCGTTGGCGCCCGGTCCGAAGCCCTCGGTGATGAGGTCGTACGCGCGCCGGTCCGTGAAGCTCCTCGGGTCGGCGCCGTCATCGATATGGCCGAGGCGGATGGAGAAGACGGGAATCGCGAGTACGCCCACGGCGACGAGCCCGGCCAGCAGGAACCACCAGGGCCGGCGCTCGACGCGCTGGGCGTAACGGTGCCAGGTGCCCTGCGCCTCGGCGGACCGCCGCGTACCGGCCTGCCGCGTACGGACCTGTCGCGCGCTTCCCGGCCGTGTACCGCCCGCGCGCAGGGCCGGAAGTCCCTCCGCGACGGGCTTTCTGACGTGGTAACAGTCGATACGGCGGCCGACGAGTCCGAGCAGGGCCGGTACGAGAGTGATCGCGCCGATGACAGCCGTGACGACCGTGACGGCGGCGGCCACGCCCAGTTTGCCGATAAAGCTGACCTGGGAGACATACAGTCCTGCCAGGGCGACGATGACGGTGCAGCCCGAGACCACCACGGCCCGGCCGCTGGTGGCGACCGCCCGGCCGGCCGCCGTCACCGGATCCGCGCCGTCCACG
>NZ_FMDK01000367.1 GCF_900091995.1 Streptomyces sp. MnatMP-M17 | reverse complement strand
CCCCGCACCGCCGTTCCGGACACCCATCGTCCCGGACACTCGCCGTCCCGAACGATGTCCCGGACCGACGGAGCGCCAACGCAACAACGGAAGCAATGGAGTCGCGTATGAGGACCGAGGGTGATATCACCAGCACGACCGGGCCCCACGAGGTGTCCTCATGACGGCCCCGGCGAGCGTGCTGGTCGTGGGCGCTTCCGCGTCCGGGCTGGCCACCGTCGAAGCACTGCGGCGCAAGGGATACGAGGGCGCGATCACGGTGCTCGGCGACGAGCCGCACGCTCCGTACGACCGGCCTCCGCTGTCCAAGCAGGTTCTTTCCGGCGCCTGGGAGCCGGCCAGGGCCGTGCTGCGGACGCAGGACGTTCTGTCCGGCCTGGACGCCGAGTTCGTGCTCGGCGACCCGGCGGTCGCGCTCGACACGGCCGCCCGGACCGTACGTACCGAGTCCGGACGTGTCCTGCGGGCGGACGCGGTCGTGATCGCCACGGGCGTACGGGCACGGGCGCTGCCCGGACAGGAAGATCTGACCGGTGTGCATGTGCTGCGTACGCTCGACCACGCGCTGGCCCTGCGCGAGGATCTGCTGGCGAGCTCCCGGCTGGTGGTCGTGGGCGAGGGTGTCCTCGGCTCCGAGATCGCGGCCACCGCGCGGACGCTGGGCCTGGACGTGACCTTGGCCGGACCGCTGGCGGCGCCGATGGCGCTCCAGGTCGGCCCGCTCGTCTCCGGACTGCTCGCGGACCTGCACCGGGAGCGCGGCGTACGGCTCCGGCTGGGCGAGGGAGTCGTGGGGCTGGGCGGAGACGGCGGCGGCAGGGTCGCCGGCGTACGGCTGGGCACGGGCGAGACACTGCCGGCCGACGCGGTGGTGGTCGCGATCGGCGCGTCCCCGGCGACGGAGTGGCTGGCGGACAGCGGCCTCCGGCTCGACAACGGCGTGGTGTGCGACGCCCGGTGCCGGGCGGCGGAAGGGATCTACGCGGTCGGCGACGTGGCCCGCTGGCACCATGAGGGACTCGACCGTCTGATCCGCCTGGAGAACCGGACGAACGCCACCGAGCAGGCCTTGGCGGTCGCCGGAACCATCTGCGGCGAGGACAGGCCGTACGCTCCGGTGCCGTACTTCTGGACCGACCAGTTCGACGTGAAGCTCCAGGTGCATGGTTTCCTGCCGGCCGGTGCCGAGGTCGAGGTGGTCGAGGGCGATGTGTCGGCCCGGCGCTTTGTCGCCCGTTTCCACACCGACGGCGTGGTGACGGGTGTTCTCGGCTGGAACATGCCCAAGCAGACCCGGCTGCGCCGTCAGGAGGTTGTCGACGGCCTGGTCGTGACCTCCACTCACACTCACACCTCCGCGTCCGCCTCCACCCCGGCTTCCACCCAGTGAACGATCAGGAGAGATCCCATGAAGGTTGTCGTCGACGAGGACAAGTGTGTCGCGGCAGGGCAGTGCGTGGCGGGCTCGACCGGGACGGGCACTACGAGCAGCACAACAGGATTCATACATGAGCGAGTTCAGCTTCGAAGACGCGTCGCGGTCGTCACCGGCGCGGGCCGCGGCATCGGCCGGGCCCATGCCCGCCTGTCGGCGGAGCGAGGCGCGAAGGTCGTCGTCAACGACCCTGGCGGATCGATGGAGGGCGATGGCTCCGACACCGGACCCGCGCAGTCGGTCGTCGAGGAGATCGCCACCGCCGGCGGCGAGGCCGTCGCCGACACCAACGACGTGGCCACGCAGGCCGGTGCTACGTGCCCGCCGACCTGATGGCCTGGTCCGGCTCGTTCATGAAGCACCGGTTCGGCCCGAGCGCCGGTCCATCCACGTCGTAGGAGGTACGCGTTGCGTTCGCGTTCATCAGGCAGCCGTATCTACGGAGAGACCGGGCGGCGGCCGGGCCGGACTCCCACCAGTTCCCGGGCTGTTGACGCGACGGCGTCGGGCGTGATGCCGAAGTGGTCGTACAGTTCGGCGGCCGAGGCCGAGGCTCCGAAGTCCTGAACGCCGATCGACCGGCCGTCGAGGCCGATCAGGTCGTGCCAGCTCTGGCTGATTCCCGCTTCCACCGAGATACGGCGGCGCACGGTCGGCGGGATGATCCGGTCGCGGTACGCGGCGTCCTGTGCGTCGAACCATTCACGGCAGGGCATCGAGACGACACGTGCCCGGATGCCGTCGTCGGCGAGATCGCGCGCCGCGGCGACCGCGATCTGCACCTCGGACCCGGTGGCGATGATGACGACGTCCGGATCCGCCGGACCGGTGGAGGAGTCCTGGGCCGGCGCCTCGTAGCGTACGTATCCGCCGTACACGGCGTCGGCGGCCGAGCCGTGCCCGTCGGTGCTGTCCGGGAAGACCGTCAGATCCTGTCTGCTGAGGCTGAATCCGGTGGGCCTGCCCGGTTCGCGGAGGACCTTCCAGAGTGTGACGGCCGTTTCGTTGGCGTCGGCGGGCCGCACCACGTCGAGGCCCGGGATCGCCCGCAGGGAGGCGAGGTGTTCGACCGGCTGGTGGGTCGGGCCGTCCTCGCCGAGACCGATGGAGTCGTGCGTCCAGACGTAAAGCGTGGGCAGTTTCATCAGCGCCGCGAGCCGCACGGCCGGACGCATGTAATCGCTGAACACCAGAAAGGTGCCGCCGTAGGGACGGCTGAGACCGGAGAGCGCGATGCCGTTCATGGCCGCGGCCATGAAGTGCTCGCGGATGCCCCGGTGGACCGTCCGGCCGGCCGGATCGGCGCCGGGCTGCGCGCTGGAGGCCGGCAGGAACGACGAAGTGGCGTCGACGGTGGTGTTGTTGGAGTCCCCGAGGTCCGCGGATCCGCCCCACAGTTCGGGCAGTTCCTTCGCCGCGGCCTTCAGCGCCGCGCCGAAGGCTTTACGAGTGGCCATCGGCACACCGGCGTCGGCGTCGAACGTCGGACGGGCGCTGTCGAAACCGGACGGGACCCGCCTGTCCTTGAGCCGGCGCAGCAACTCGCGTCCGTCCGGGTGCGCGCTCTCCCAGGTGCGGAAAGCCGTGGTCCAGGCGCGGTGAGCGGAGGATCCGGCTTCGCGCGCCGCCGCGGTGGCCCGCCCATACGCCTCCGCCGACACCTCGAATGTGGCATCCGGATCCACACCGAGAACGGCCTTCCCGGCGCGCACCGCTTCGGCGCCATGGGACTTCGGAGTGTTCTGTGCACCGGGGACGGGCCAGGAGATGATGCTGCGCATCAGGATGATCGACGGGCGGGCCGTCTCGACGGTCGCCTCCTCCAACGCCCTTGAGAGTGCAGGGATGTCGATGTCACCGCTCGGCGACAGGCCGACATGCTGGACATGCCATCCGTAGGCGGCGTATCGGGCCGCCACATCCTCGCTCGTGGCGAGCGCGGTGCTGCCCTCGATGGAGATGCGGTTGTCGTCATGGACCACGACGAGATTGCCCAGCCGCTGATGCCCGGCGAAGGAACCGGCTTCGGCGCTGACGCCCTCCTGTATGTCACCGTCGGAGCAGAGGACGAAGATCCGGTGGTCGAACGGACTGGCTCCGGCCGGTGCGTCGGGATCGAGGAGACCGCGTTCGCGACGGGCTCCCATCGCCATGCCGACCGCGGTCGCGATGCCCTGGCCGAGAGGCCCGGTCGTGGTCTCCACTCCCGGTGTATGGCCCCACTCGGGATGGGCGGGAGTGCGGCTGCCCATCTTCCGGTACGCGCGCAGGTCGTCCAGTGTGAGCCTGCGCGTAACGCTGCATGGGCACTTCGTCGATCCAGTAGTGCCGGTACTCGGGCAGGTCGATGTCGGAGATCTCGGTCTTGGTGTAACCGGGCGCGATCGCGTTGACGCGTACCGACCTGGGCGCCCACTCGGCGGCGAGGGACCGGGTGAGATGGTGAACTCCCGCCTTGGAGACGGCGTACGGCGCGTGCCACTGCGGACGGTTGATGATCATGCCGGACATGGAGCCGACGTTGACGATCGAACCCGTGCCGCGCTCGACCATGGACTCGCCGATCACCTGACTGGCCTTCCAGACCGCGTCGAGATTGGTGGCCATGACACGGTCCCAGCCGTCGTCGTCAATGGTCAGCGACTCACCGTGGATACCGATCCCCGCGTTGTTGATCAGAATGTCTATCGGGCCGAGCCGCTCGGTGACCTGGTCGCGCATGGCGATGAGATCCGGGCGCCGGGTGACATCGGTCCGTGTCGAGATCACGGCGCCACCGAGGCCGGTCAGTTCGGCCACGGCTTCCCTGTTGCGTGCCTCGTCCCGGCCGGCGATCGCCACCGACGCACCCGCCTCGGCCAGCGCGGTGGCGATGGCCTTGCCGATTCAGCGGTTTCCTCCGGTGACGAGGGCGACCTTGCCGTCGAGACGGAACAGATCCAGGACGCTCATACGACTTCCTCCTCGGCCGGTACGGGCAGGGATTCCAGGGATTTCAGTGATTTCAGGGACTCCACCGTGGGAACGCGGACGATCCGGTCGGCCCGGGCACGTGTTCCTTCGATGAGTTGTGCGTTGCGCTGGTCGGAGCCGTACGAGCGTTCTCGGGCCTCTTCGGCGGAGCGCCCGAAGGCCATGTGCCGGGCGATCAGCCGCTCCAGGCGTACGCCGTCGCCCGGGTCGACGTACCAGCATTCGTCGAGGAACGTCCGTACCGGTCCCCAGTCGGATCCCTCGACCAGCAGGTAGTTGCCTTCGGTGATGATCAGAGGCACCTCGCGCGGGACCGGCACGGCGCAGGAGATGGACTCCTCCAGGCTCCGGTCGAAGAACGAGGTGTAGACGGTCTCGTCCTCGCGGGCGCGGAGTCTGCGCAGGAGATTGACATAGCCGGCGGCGTCGAATGTGTCGGCGGCGCCCTTGCGGGCGTGCCGTCCCAGGCGGTGCAGCTCGGAGTTGGACAGATGGAAGCCGTCGAGCCCGACGAGTACGGCCTGGTCTCCCAGCGCGGTCACGATCGTTTCGGCGAGCGTGGACTTGCCGGAACCGGGCGCGCCCGTGATCCCGAGAACGCGTCGCCGGCCGGGAGTGATCAGAGCTCGGGCCGACGCGACCAGCGCGTCGAAGTCCACAACGTCGATCCCGGACGGCGCTTGCTCGGAGCCGGTGGTCCCGCGCGTCCGCTCAGGGCCCGTGGTCCCGTGCGGCTGCTCGGAACTGCTGACGGCTTCGGGGTTGTTCACTGTTCCTCTTTCGCGAGCGACGCCGACTCTGTCTCGTCGTTCGGCTGGTGCGTGGCGGCATCGAGTCGCTCCAGCGTGTCGGGCGACTTGGCGCCGGTCATCACGGCGACGGCTTCTTCCATGGAGGTCGATTTCGTCTCGACGAGAGCGACACGGCGTCCCAGCCGATGGATATGGATCCGGTCCGCGACCTGGAACACATTGGGCATATTGTGGCTGATGAGGACAACGGGCAAGCCGTTGTCGCGCACACGGAGGATGAGATCGAGGACCTGGTTCGTCTCACGGACGCCCAGCGCGGCCGTCGGCTCGTCCATGATCACCACCCGGGTTGCCCAGGCGGCGACGCGCGCGACGGCGACGGCCTGCCGCTGCCCGCCCGACAGAGTCTCGACCTTCTGCCGGATGGATTGGATACGGATGCCGAGGTCGGCCATCTGCCGGGCCGAGCCACGTCGCATGGCGCCCTTGTCCAACTACCGGAACACGGTGCCGAGTATCCCGGCCCGGCGCCGCTCCCGGCCGAGGTACAGATTCTGCGAGATGTCCAGCGCGGGCGCCACGCCCAACTCCTGGTACACGGTCTCGATGCCCGCGTCGCGGGCGTCGAGCGGGCTGCGGCACTGAACGGCTTCTCCGTTGAGCCGCAACGTACCGGCGTCCGGGATGACGGCTCCCGTCAGCGACTTGATCAATGTCGACTTACCCGCGCCGTTGTCACCGATGACGGCGAGGATCTCGCCCGGCCGCAGATCGAAGTCGCAGTCGTCCATGGCCACGACGTGTGCGTAGTGCTTGGTGAGGCCGCGCGCCTCCAGCACAGGGGGAAGGGAGCCGGACTGGGATTGAGTCATCGTGACTGCCTCCTTCGTACGAGACGGTCGACACCCACGGCGATGACCACCAGAACACCGGTGGCGACCTGCTGGTAGAGGGAGTCGATACCGGCCTGGGTGAGCCCGTTCTGGAGCACCGTCACGATGAGCGCGCCGATGAACGTACCGATGACTCCGCCACGGCCGCCGAACAGACTGGTGTCGCCGATGACGACGGCCGTGATGCTGCCGAGGTTCGCGGTCGAGTAGCCGCTCGGGTCGGCCGTCGGTGTGCGTCCGAGAGCCTGCCAGGCGGCGAAAACGTAGATGACCGCCGCGATCACATAGACACCGAACAGCAGGCGCTTGACCTTGATGCCGGACAGCTCGGCGGCCTTCTGGTTGTCGCCCACGGCATAGACCCGTACACCCCACGAGGTCTGGGTGAGGGCGTAGCCCAGTACGGCGGTCAGCCCGATCCACAGCATGACTCCATAGGTGATCGTCACACCGCCGACCGTCGGGCCGAGGTTCAGCGAGGTGAGAAGACCGGAGTCGATCGGATAGCTCTCCGATGCCGTGTAGAGCCGGGCGGCGGCGGTCATGACCGACAGAACGCCGAGTGTGACGATGAACGGCGGCAGATCGAGGAGCGAGATCAGTACGCCGTTGACCGCGCCGACCACCACGCAGACCAGCAGTCCCACCAGCAGAGCGACCAGGGGATTGCCGTCGGCGGCCAGGTGCCCGATGACCACGGATCCGAGCACCATGATCGCGCCGTTGGCCAGATCGATGCCCGAGGTGAGGATGATCAGGGTCTGTCCGAGCGCCAGTGTGCCGACCACCACGGACTGCTGGGCGATCAGGGACAGATTGCCGGTGGTGAAGAATGTGCTGGTCGAGGCGGTGAAGACAATGATCGCGACGACCAGGGCCGCGAGCGGCCCGGCGATCTGATGCGTCGCGAGGGCACGGAGGGCGCCGGTGCGCTCAACTCCCGGTTCGAGGGCCGCCGCATCCGCCTCGCGTGTTACGGTTTGTGTCACTTCGTACCCCAGTAGTTCTCCAAGCCCCATGCCGAGGTCTGGGACTCGACACCGGCCACCGGCTTGTCGGTGATGAGGACGGTGCCCGTGTCGGTCAGCCCGGACTTGGGCTTGGTGCCGTCCTTGAGGTAGGCGGCGACGGCTTCGACGGCCTGCTGGCCCATCCTGCTCGGGAACTGCATCGCGGTGGCACCGATGATGCCGGCCTTCACGTCCTCGACACCGGTGCACGCTCCGTCGACCGAGACCAGACTGACCTTGCCGGCCAGGCCCTTGTTCTTGATCGCCGTGTACGCGCCGTGCGCCGTGGGCTCGTTGATGGTGTAGACGGTGTTGATGTCCGGATGGGCCGACAGCAGGTTCTCCATCGCGGACTGGCCCGTGTCGACGGTGCCCTTGGTAAGCGCGGTGCCTGCCACGAGCGGGGACTTGACGTCTGTTCCGTAGCCTTCGAGAAAGCCGTTGTGCCGGCCGCCGGCCGCACCGTCGGACAGGTCGAAGTCCAGCATTCCTATACGAGGACTGCTCGGAGCCGAGGCCGCGGCCCACTGGCCGATGAGCTTTCCGGCGGCGACATTGTCCGTGGCGAAGGTGCCGTCCGCGGCGTCGATCGGCGTGAGGTTCGTATTGACCGTCACCACGAGAATGCCCTTGTCCCTGGCCTTCTTCACCACATCCACGAGCGCGGTCGGGTTGGCCGGGTTGAGGACGATCGCCTTGACCTTGTTGTTGATCATGTTCTCGACCGCGGTCACCTGTGTCGCCGAGTCACCAGGAGTCTTGGCCTCGGCCTTCATGACCTTCCAGCCCTTCGCCTTGGCGGCGGACTCGGTCGCCTTCTCCAAGGTGCCGAAGAACGGGTTGCTCAGGTTGAGTTCGACGATCCCGAGTGTGACGGCTCCGTCGGAACCGCCGGTGCCACCGGGGTCGACAGTTGGGCAGCGGCTCGACGCGCTCTTCGCCGCGGACCTGATCCGGGAGGGCGATACGCACGTGCCGTCACGCGGCCGGCCGTCCCGGGCGCTGCAACTCAATGACTCCGCGGGCCTGTTGATCAGTGTCGATGTGGGCGAGGAGCGAACGCGGATCGCGATCACCGATCTCAACACCCATGTCCTCGCCGACCGCGTCGAGTCGCTCGCCGTCGGAGAGGGCCCGGACAGCCTGCTCGACAAGATCACCGCGACGGTGCGCGAGATGATCGCCGAGGCCGAACTGAGCCATAAGCCGGTGGCGGGCATCGGACTGGGCCTGCCCGCGCCCGTCGACTACGAGGCCGGCCGGGTGCTCGGCTGGTCGATCATGTCGGGCTGGGAAGGTTACGACATCCGTGGGCATCTGAGCCGGACCTGGCAGGTTCCGATCCTGATCGACAACGACGTCAATCTGCTCACTCTCGCCGAACACCGACGGTTCTGGCACGACCAGCGGCATCTGCTCTACATCAAGGCCGGTACCGGTGTCGGCAGCGGAATGGTCATCGACGGCAGCATCAACCGCGGTGCCCAGGGAGCGGCCGGTGACATCGGGCATGTCCGTATCAACGGCTTCGGCGATCCGCAGTGCCGATGCGGGAACCTGGGCTGTCTCGAATCACTCATCGGCGGCTGGGCCCTCGCCCGCGATCTGCGCAGCCGTCAGCAGGGCAGCCATGACGCGCGCGATGTCGTGGCGCAGATCCGGCGCGGGGACGGCGAGGCGGTCGCCAGGCTGAGGGCCGCCGGGCGGGTGCTCGGCGGGGCGGTGGCCTATGCGACCAGCCTGCTCAATCCCAATGTCATCGTTCTCGGAGGCATGCTCGGAACCACCGGCGACCATCTGCTGGCGGGCGTGCGCGAGGTCATCTACCAGCGCTCGCTGCCGCTTGCCACGCGCCAGTTGCGGATCGTACCCACCAAGTACAAGAACCGCGCCGGTATCGCGGGCGCCGCGTATCTCGTCCGCGACCATGTCCTGCATCCCGCCACACTCGATGCCACACTCGCCGCGGGCGGCTCTCCGTTCGCGGCTCCCGTCGCGTAACGCTTGGCCCATCGGCCTGTTGAGTGGAGAAACCGCTGGCTCGACGGCGGAGCGGTTCCGTAGCGTGTCGGCCATGTCGGCTGCCGTTCTGTACTGCTGTGATCCGTTGAACCCGCGACGGGTGGATGAGCACTTCGGGCTTGAAGCGCGGGAAGTCCGTGCACGCGGTGGGACGGTCGCGCTGATCGACCATGACGCACTGCTGCATGGCGATGCGGAGCAGGCGGTTGCCCGGGTTTCCGACGGGCTGGGCGGCGTCTGGTATCGGGGCTGGATGGTGCCGAGCGACGGTTACGCCGCGTTGGCCGAGGCCCTGGGCCGACGAGGGTGCGAATTGCTCGTCACGCCGGAGCAGTATCGGACGGCGCACGAATTGCCGGACTGGTATCCGGCATTCGCCGAGGTCACGCCCGCGAGCGTATGGCGTCCCGCCGGCCCGCGAGAGGTTTTGACCATGGAGGATCTCGCCGTGCTCGCCAAGCGCTTGCCGCCCGGCCCGGGGATCGTCAAGGACTATGTCAAGTCGCGCAAGCACGAGTGGGACGAGGCGTGTTTCATCCCGGATCTCGCCGATGAGGCGGGGCTCGCACGGGTGGTGCGGCGTTTCGTGGAGTTGCAGGAGGAGTCTCTGACCGGAGGCGTCGTCCTCCGGGCCTACGAGACGTTCGCGGAATCCGGATCGGTCAGGTCGGTCGGGGCCGAGACGCGGATCTGGTGGCTGGACGGCGAGCCACGGCTGCTGACGCGCCATCCGGACAGCGCGTTCGAGAGCGAGTTGGTACCCGAACTCGATCGCATCGGCTCGGCGGTACGGCGTCTTGGGTGCCGTTTCGTCACAACGGATGTAGCGCTGCGCTCGGACGGGGTGTGGCGTGTCATCGAGGTCGGTGACGGCCAGGTCAGCGATCTGCATCAAGTAAGCGACCGGGGCGAGTTCGCCGCGTTGCTGGTCGGCTCATAGCGTCGGCGCGAAGGCCCGACGGTGGCTCCGAAGCGGCGGGATACGTCTGGCCTGTTCGTCTCGTCTGCCCGTTCGTCTGCCCGTTCGGCTGTCTATTCAGCTGTCCATTCAGCTGTGGAGCTTTGGACGGCCGCATCGGCCAGTTCCTTCACCCGGTCCGCGGCCACCGGGATTCCGGGAGTGTTCAGGAACCAGCTGTACGACTCTTCCTGAGACATCCCCGTGGGCCGCGCCGGGAAGTACGGCTGAACGTAGACCGGGGTGTTGGGCTCGCTGCGCCAGGTGTGGGTAGGCGATGTTGTTGAACGCCTTGACGACAAGGGAGTCGGCCAGGTGCCGCCGCACCAGCGCGCTGGAGGTTGATCTCGCGCAGTGCCTGCATCAGTAAGTCGTCCAGCATGACCGCGTGCCAGATGCCGATGAGGGAACGCATCACCGGATCGTGCCGGAACACACCACGGGAGAGCTCGCGCTGCCGGTGTTCGCCCACTGCCGGTGGAGCGAGGGTCGGTTAAGTCAGTCGCTTGCTTTACTTCAGCAAGGGCAGTTAACTGATTGTGTGCTCAAGGTCGTCTTCGAGAAAGATGTGCGGTGGTGGTGACGGTGTCGGGCAGGGTGGTACGGGCGGAGCGCGGTGACGCGACGCGGGAGCTGATCCTTGCGACGGCGGAGCGGCTGTTCGCCGAGCACGGGGTGTTCGCTGTTTCCAACCGTCAAGTCAGTGAAGCCGCGGGGCAGGGCAACAACGCCGCTGTCGGCTATCACTTCGGTACGAAAGCGGATCTTGTGCGGGCGATCGCACGAAGACATTCCGAGCCGATAGAGCGGCTGCGCCTGCGGATGGTGAACGAGATCGGTGGTTCCACGGATGTGCGGGACTGGATGGCGTGTCTGGTGCGTCCGGTGACCGAGCATCTGGATGCTCTGCGCAGTCCGACGTGGTACGCGCGGTTCGGCGCGCAGGTGATGACCGATCCGGCGCTGCGCGAAATCATGGTCCAGGAATCGCTGAGCGCGTCCTCGCTCCAGCAGATCCGTCATGGGCTCGACCGGTGCCTCCCGGAGTTGCCGCCCGAAGTGCACGCCGAACGCACCGACATGGCCCGCCAGTTGATGGTGCATATGTGCGCCGAGCGGGAACGCGCGCTGGCCCAGGGCACGCCTACGCCACGGTCGAGCTGGCGCGATGCCGCGACGGGTCTGATCGACGCGCTGGTGGGGCTGTGGCTGGCTCCGGTCTCGCGCCCTTGATACGGGTGGCAACCCCCAGGTCGTCGCGGCGAACATCCTCGGCGCCAGCCGGGCCTATACGCCGGTGCCGTACTTCTGGACCGACCAGTTCGACGCGAAGATCCAGGTCCAAACAGACCCGTCAACACCGCGCATGGCCGAGCGACAGCCGGCCGAGGTGCCCACGCCGATCAGCACGCGGCTTCGAAAACCGTCTCACTGGCGCGTCGCATCTCGAACATCGGCGGATCCGGTATTTGGCGATTCGAGCTCCATGCGCCATCGGCGTCAATGACGTCGACCTTGGAACGCATCCTGACCACATCGCCCTCCCATTCGCCGTCGAGTTTCCGCATATTGATATCTGCCTTGCGTGTCGGAAGGTAGAGATTCAGTGAGAAGCGACTGCCGCGCCAGTTGTGCACATCTCCTGCGAAGTCGCCGCTCGTGTCCTTTTCGGCTCCGCAGATTTTGACCTCGCCTGTGACATCGCAGGCCATGGAGCAGTTTTCGTCCCGGACCAGATGGAGCATCAATCGCCTTTTGTCATCCGCCGTATAGGACACCTCTCCTTGCCAGTAACCGGTCAGCTGAGGCTTGCCAGGCAGGGGAAAGTCCCACGGAGTAAGCAGCATACGAGCCAGGATGAGCAGACCGAACAGAGCGGCCAATACGGCGACGCCCTCGATGGTTCTCCGCCGGAGACTCTTTTTCCGGCGTGGCTGTGACATGTAGGTAGTCATCTCTCAACCCCCCTCAGGTCATATCACCGTAGCAGCGGTATGCGGCACAACGAGAGCTGTCCGGATCGACGTTTCAATTTCGGTACGCAATCCGACATCAACCGTGAAAAAGTCAGCCGTTCCATAAACTTTCCACTGCCGGAAAACTTCCCTTTCCCGACCGGGCACGTCCGTATGCGGGCCGACAAGTGGAGCCACTCCGTATCGTGCCGTCCTCGCTGCTTCTTATACGTGCCGTCCCGCGGTGTGTTCAGAGCCAGCCCCGGCGCTTGAAGACCATATACAGCCCGACGCAGACGATGCCCATCAGCGCCAGGGCGAAGGGATACCCGAGGAGCCAGCCGAGCTCGGGCATGTGCTTGAAGTTCATGCCGTATACCGTGCCCACCAAGGTCGGGGCGAACAGGATCGCCGCCCAGGCGGAGATCTTCTTGAGCTCCTCGTTCTGTGCGTGGCTGGCGCGTGCCAGCAGCCTCATCTCCTCGTTCTGCTGCTGGGTGACGAGGGTGGCGTTGACGGCGAGGATGTCTTGCAGCGCCAGCCGGAAGCCGTCGACGCGTTCGGTGACATGGGTGGCGTGGTCGGCGACATCGCGCAGATAGCGGCGGAGTTCCTCGTCGATGCCGTACTTCTCGAATCCCGCGGTCAGGCCTTCCAGGATTCTCGTCAGCGGGCGGGTGGCGCGCTGGAACTCCACCACTTCCCGCGAGAGTTCGTAGATGCGGCGGGACACCGTAGGGTCGCCGCTGAAGACCTCGGTCTCGATCTCGTCGACATCGTTCTCCACGCCGGCCACCACCGGCGCGTAGCCGTCGACGGCCGCGTCGAGGATCGCGTACAGCACGGCTTCGGGGCCGCGCTTGAGCAGATCCGGGGTGTCCTCCATACGGCGGCGGACCGAGGCCAGGTCCGGAGCGGCTCCATGGCGGACCGTGATCACGAAATCGGGTCCGACGAAGACGTGCAGTTCGCCGAAGTCGACTTCTTCGGCATCGTCCAGATACCGGGCGGCACGCAGCACCACGAACAGGGTGTCTCCGTAGCGCTCCAGTTTGGGCCGCTGGTGTGCCTCCAACGCGTCCTCGACCGCGAGTGGGTGCAGATCGAACTCTTCGGCGACGGACAGCAGCTCGGCCTCGCTCGGCCGGTGCAGGCCGATCCACGCCATGCCGCCGTCCGTCTCGCGGAGCTTCTGGAAGGTCTCGGCGAGCGAGTCGTACGTGTGGGTACGGAAGCCGTCCCGGTAGATGGCGGCGGCGATCACACTGCTTCCACGCGGCGACGGCTCCTCGGCCGGTGCGGGCGTTCCCGGCTCGCCGACGGCGGCGGCGGGGCCGGGCTCGGCAGGGCGTTTGGCCGGCTTCTTGAACGGGCGCAGGGCACGCAGACGACGCTCGGACATGACGGAATCCTCTACAGGCGGAACCTCTACAGCCCGGTTGGCGCGGCGTCCCACGGGGTGCGACTGGGAGGTTCACCACTCATCGTGGTCTCACCTCCCTTTCGGTACGCGAGGGACGGAGCCTCTGAGCAGGCTATACCCGCCGGGCCGCAGTGGGGCGACGGCCGCCGACGGCTGCCGAGGGCCGGCGGTGGAGGGCTCGGACGGAGTCGTCACGGGCGGGCTGGTGCCCGGAGTGGCGCCCTGAAGTCCGGCGTCGTTGACTGGTGGGAAAGTGCCCGTCGGCGTGGCTCACGGTGCCGGTGCCCGCACAGCGATGACCACAACGGACAGAGCGGTGATCACAACTGACAGAGGGAGAACGCAGTGCGGGCGACATTCTCGCTGGGACGGATCGCCGGAGTCCGGATCGGGGTCCACTGGAGCGTCCTGGTCATCTTCGTACTCATTACACTGGGCCTGGCGGAAGGCCGTTTCCCGCAGGTCTATCCAGGTCACGCGGTAGGGCTGTACTGGGTGGCCGCACTGGTCACCTCCCTCCTCTTCTTCGTCTCGCTCCTCGCTCACGAACTCGCCCATGCCATCGTCGCCCGGCGCAACGGCGTACAGGTCGACGACATCGTCCTGTGGCTGCTCGGCGGTGTGGCACGGCTCAGGTCGGAGGCGTCCGATCCGGGCGCTGAGCTTCGTATCGCCGGTGTCGGCCCACTGGTGAGCCTTGTGCTCGGTGGTCTGTTCACGCTGTGCACATGGCTCCTCCTCATCGGGGACGCTCCGCGGCTGATCGTGGAGGCATCGGCCTGGCTGGCGGCCATCAACGTTCTCCTCGCCGTCTTCAACTCCATCCCGGCCGCGCCGCTGGACGGCGGGCGTCTGCTGCGGGCCCTGTTGTGGTGGCGTACGGGCGACCGGTTGCGGGCCACGGCCGGAGCCACCGCTGCCGGGCGTGTCTTCGGCTGGCTGCTGGTGGCGGCGGGCTTCGTCCTGTTCATCGCGACCCGTGCCTTCGACGGCCTCTGGCTCGCGCTGATCGGTTGGTTCCTGATCACGGCCGCCACCGCGGAAGGCCGGGAGGCGCAGATGAGAAGCGTCCTCTCCGGCGTTCCCGTACGGCATGCCATGACACCGGATCCGGTCACCGTGCCGGCCGCGCTGACCGTGGCGCAGTTCCTCGCCGACTCGCGTTACCGCTACCGGTACTCGGCATTCCCGGTGGTGACGGGTGAGGCGGGCGAGGTGGGTGTGACGGCCAAGGCGGGCATGACGGGCGAGGCTGGTGGCGCGGGTGACGCGGCGGGACTGATCACCCTGGAACGCGCGCGCCACACACCGGAGGACCAACGGGAGTCCCTGACCGTCAGGGACGTGATGCTGCCACTGACGGACATCACCACCGCAGGGCCGGACGATCCTCTGGCGGACCTGCTCCCGCGTATGCGTCCCGGCGCCGAGAACCGGGTCCTGGTACTGGACGACCACAGACTCCTCGGCATCGTCTCCTCCTCCGACATCAGCCGCACGGTCTCCCGCCTGATCGCCGCGAAGCAACACCGGGTCGACTGGAGGGACCGTCGATGAGCATGGCCGTCTCCAGGCCTTGTGGTGAGGTGGGTGGCTTGCGGTGAGGTGAGTGCGGTTCGCGTCATGTGCTGGGCATTCCCACGGGTGCCGCCGTTGTCACTTTGGGTGACCGACATGGCGGCCATACGCCATCAGCGCGTCGCCCCGTCCGCGCCGTCCGGCCATACCTCGATGTGGTCCTGTTCCAGCTCCAGCATCACCCGCTGCTCCATGCCGAGCGCCGCCGTGTACTCCGAGGGCAGCTGGAGCCGCCCGGCCCGGTCCAGCATCGCGTACTCCCGGGCCACCACCGACTCCTGGCCCTCCGCGTCGATCTCCGTACGCCGCAGGACCTCGGACGAGGTACGGCCGTCGCGGATCGCGACCGTACGGCGGACCTCGTCCTCGACCGCCTGGTCGTGCGTGACGATCACGATCGTCGTCCCCAGCTCCTCGTTGGCCCGGCGGAACGCCGCGAAGACCTGCTCGCCCGTCGCCGAGTCCAGCTCGCCGGTCGGTTCGTCGGCGAGCAGTACGGACGGAGAGTTGGCCAGGGCCACGGCGATCGCGACACGCTGCTGCTGGCCTCCGGAGAGCTGGTGCGGACGCCGGTCGGCGCAGTCGGCGACGTCCAGCATCGCCAGCAGTTCCTTCGCCCGCTCGCCCTTCGCCCTCGACGATCGAGTGGAGCGCGAAGGGCGTAGGGAGCTCGGCTGCTTCGCGCCTTGTGGACCGCCTCGGCCTCTCAGCTGCATCGGGAGCGCTATGTTCTGACTGGCCGTCAGATAAGGCAGGAGATTGCGGGCCGTCTGCTGCCAGACGAAACCGACCACCTCACGGCGGTAGTCCAGCCGGACCTTCGCGTCCATCGCGAGCAGATCGCGGCCCGCGACCCTGGCCGCGCCGGCCGTGGGCACGTCCAGGCCCGCGAGGATGTTCATCAGCGTCGACTTCCCGCTGCCGGACGCGCCGACCAGGGCCATCAACTCGCCCTCCTGGACCGTGAGATCGAGCCCTTGGAGGGCCTGCACCTCCACCCCGTCCGTGGTGAAGACCCGGACCAGCCGGTCGCAGGTGATCAGCGCGTCGTGCCCGTAGGAAGGGCGATTCCGGTGTGCTGTCGCCTGCCGTTCCAGGTCGGTGAGGGTGGGAGTGTGGTTCGGTGTCGGGCTCGTCATCGTGTGTCTCCCGCTCTCAGCTCGGTGATCGATCCGCGTCTGCCCGCCCACCATGCCTGCCCGGCGGCCACCGCTCCCGCCAGTACCAGCACACCGCCCGCCGGCAGCGCCAGCGACCACACGTCCGTACTCAGCGATACATCGCCCACCACGGACGCGGACGCGGAGGCCACGGCGAGCTGGGCCAGGTCGATGCCCGGGGCCAGCAGGCGGATGGTGGCCCAGCCGACGAGGATGCCGCCCCCGGCGGCGAGCAGCGCCTGTGGCAGCGCCTCCAGGCCCAGCAGCAGACGGCCCTGAGGGGTGGTGAGGCCCATGGTGCGCAACCGGGTCAGCAGGGCGGTGCGTTCGGGCGCGGCGTGAAGGAGGGAGAGGAGGAGGGCGATGACCGCGTAGGCCGCGCCGGCCAGGACGGCGACGGCGTAGATCCGCTCGGCGCCCGACTGGAGCGGCGACGCGGTGAACGCCGCCCGCTCCTCGCTCAACAGGCTCACCTCCGGATCCGGGGACCCGCCCTCACTCTGACCAGCAGTCTGCGGGGCCTGGGCGCGCCTGGTCGCCGCGCGCAGCTCTTCACCGTCCAGCCGCTCGCCCGTGACCAGCAGCGTCGTCGGATTCGCCGCCGTCAGGGCCGCGCTGTCCACCAGCAGGAAGTCGGAGCGCGGAGCGGCCGGGGTGTGGGACCGGACCGTGGTGATCCGTACGGTGATCTCGCCCGCCGAGGAGAGGATCCGGCGCGGCGCGGTGCCCAGCCGCTCGGCGGTGGCGGGGGACGCCACCGCGTTCAGTACCCCGCCCTGACCACGCGCCTTCAGCACACCGGCCGGAAACGGCCCGAGGTCCATCTGCTGGGCCAGCCGGGTGTACGCGTCGGGCTCGACCCCGATCAGGGTGACCGGCTTCTCCAGCGCGGACGCGGCTCCGGTAGTGGACCCGGCTCCGGCTCCGGACCCGGTCGCGGCCTCAGTCCCGGCCGCCGGGGCCGCGTCCGCCACCAAGTCGATCCGTACCGGAGTCACGTCCCGTACGCCCTCCACCTGGCGCACCGACCGCTCCGCGCCCGGCGGCAGCGGCACGGTGTCGTTCGGGGTGGAGATCCGCGCGTCCGCGCCGACGGCCAGCAGCGCGGCCCGGTCGCGCGCGTCCGCGATGCCCGACAGCACGGAACCGCCGAACGCCGCCGTCGTCAGCGC
>NZ_FMDK01000176.1 GCF_900091995.1 Streptomyces sp. MnatMP-M17 | reverse complement strand
CCAGAAAGCGAAAGGGCCCACCGACACCGTCGGCGGACCCTCACGAAAGATCGAGGCTAGATGTCACCTGGTCGTGCAGCAGACCCCCCATCACCGCCGGCTTCAGCCTGTGGCCCGAACGTCTTGAGCAGCGCTTGCCGTTTTGGGCGGTGATGCTCCGGTTCAGGATGCCGCACCAGGCCCGAAGGTCGGACATTTGGGGCCGAAAGGGCCTGAGTCTAATATTTAGACATGGGTAAAAAACATTGGCTGGTTCGAGTGCCGCAGGACTCCGAACTGCTGCACGCAGCACAGGCGGGCGATGCCAGTTGTCTAGGCCTGCTCCTTGCCAGACATCGAGCAGGTATGCATGCGGTCGCGCTGGCTTTGCTCCGTCACAGCCAGGATGCCGAAGACGCTGTGCAGGAGGCGGTGCTCATTGCGGTTCGCCGGATAGGCGACATTAGGGATCCGGACGCGGTCGGTGCGTGGCTACGGATGGTGGTGCGCAATGTGTGCCGGGCCCAGCTGCGCAAGATGTCGGCCATTCCCATGCCCGAAGTAAGCGAAGCCTTTGAGGCGGATCGGTCAAACCCAACACCGCCGGACCCGGCGGAGGTTCTCGACCAGCACGCGTTGCGGGACTGGGTCTGGGGCACACTGCAGAACCTGTCCCCCACTCTGCAGCTGGTGACGCTCTTGCGCTATTTCACCGACGTCACCTCGTACCAGGAGATCGCGACACTCTGCGCCCTGCCGATCGGCACCGTGCGCAGCAGGCTCAACCAGGCACGCACGAAGCTCGTCAATGCCCTGCTGAACTCGGCCGAGCAGGTGCACGACGATGCTGCAACCCTGCACGCAAGGCACCGCAAGCTGGCCACGGAGACCATAGAATCCGCGGACCGCGGCGAACTTGCGTCGGTCCTCTGTGACTGGTGGTCACCACAGGCAAATGTGTTTTGGTCGACCGGCGAACGCATGGGCATCGACTCCGTGCCCTCGGAGTGGGATCGTGCTGTGTCCGCCGGCGTAGGGCACAAGCTGCTGAACGTGGTGGCCAGCCGCGAGGTGGTCATCTGGGAGGCTGCTCTACTCAACCCGCCGAAGGACCCGTTCCGCTTCCCGTCCGGCGTCGTGTGGGTGCACTTCCTGGACAGGGGTCGTGTCAGCAAGACGCTCCACTACGCGCGCCACCTCTGAAACAGGCCCGGCTCGTTGGTCGGTTTTCTCCGGGATGGTGCACGCGATGCCGCGTTTACGCAGGTAGGCCCGGAACCTGCGGGAGCTGTAGGCCTAAGATCGTGTCCTACATGGCTGTTGGTCGTTGGGCTGTGTATGGGCGGGGTACGTGGAGCTGGATTGTTCCGGACGGCTTGTGGGAGATCGCCAGGCCGTTGATCAGGGCCCGCCACGTGCATCCGGTATCCACGACATAGCGGATCGCGTCCACGATCTCCCGGCGAGGGTGCTTCTCGGGGCAGGACCGGCCACTTCTCCTCCAGCACCACCGCGCTGCCCAACACGTCTCCTCAGCCCATGGGGACGCCGCAGGATACGAGAAGGCTCCTGCGGGGCGTGATTCCACGTAACTGGTATGAAGTCCATGGGCACGACCGCCCGCCTTCGTATGGGGCGGTTCGCCACCGCACCGTCACGAATTTTCACGTTCACGCAGTCCACGAACAGGACCGGATGGACCAGATCGAGCGGCCGCGTGCGCCAGTCGGCCATGACGCCCAGGCCTCGTCCGTGATTGTGGAGACCGTCTCCATGCCGTACGTCCCAACGTGATGCGCGACGATTTCCCCGGAGGTGAGCCCTTTCGCGGTCAGCGACAGGACCATCTTCTCCACGCCGCCGGTGTGGCGTGCGTACCCGGCAGCAGGCTGGAGGCGAAGGTACCCAGCCGGTCCCGGGGGAACCTGCACCACCACACTGCCGACCTCCGTCATCACCTTCCACGACCGGTAGCCGTTGTGGGCATTACCCCCGACCGCGAGCCCCGGCCGCCCGTGCAGCCAGTCCCCTCGGCCAGGTGCGGGTCCGTCTCCGCCTCGACGGCGGCCTGCATCAGGTGCCGGGTGAGCTCGACCAGCAGACCGCCTTCGCCCATCAGCCGCAGTTCGCCGTCATGGACCTTGCCGGTGGCGAGCTCGGCCAGCTCGTCGAACAGAGCGGGGCTCAGCCCGTGCGGGCCGCCGCTTCCCGACTCGCTGCCGTCGTCTTCGATGCCACACCGGCACCGTCAACGACCTCATCCGACACCGCAACCGACATGCCGTTAGCGTCCTCGACCAGGTGACCGTTCTCCGCATCCATCAGGGGTCTCTACTGAGCAGGTGCCCACCAGATTCATGACACTCCTTCGAACCGTTGCCGCGTCCCCTACGCCCGACGGGCAGAGCGGGACAGCCGTTGGACGAGTAGTTGTGGAACCTCACAAGGGCTGGTGCGCGCGGCGGCCGCAACACGTTGACGCTGAATCCGTACGAGGAGGGCCGGTGGTTGTGACGCTGCTGGCGCCCCCTGGCCCTGAGCGAGGCGGCCACGCCGCCGCCAACGGGCATTCGCCCCGGTCGCTGGTGGCGCTGGGGACGCCTACTCAGGCTCGGCGGGACGCCAGCTCGATCACCGTGATGTCCGAGGGGGCGCCGACGCGTGTTGGCGGGCCGGCGGCGCCGGCTCCCCGGCTGACATAGAGCTGTGTGTCTCCGTAACGCTCCAGGCCAGCCACGGTCGGGCTCATCAGGTTCGCGAAGATGTTGGCGGGCCAGAGCTGGCCGCCGTGGGTGTGCCCGGAGAGCTGGAGGTCGACGCCGTGACTGACGGCGTCGTGGATCACGACCGGCTGGTGGGCGAGGAGCACGCACGTGCGCGTTCTGTCCCGGTCACCGAGTGCTCGGGCGAAGTCGGGGCCCTGGCCATCGCTTTCGCCCTCGATGTCGTTGACACCGGCGAGGTCGAAGTGGGGGAGTTCGGTGCGGGCGTTCTCCAAGGGGCGCAGGCCCAGGCGGTGTACCTCTTCCACCCACTGCTCGGCTCCCGAGTAGTACTCGTGGTTGCCGGTGACGAAGAACGCGCCGTGCCGGGCCCGGAGCTCGGCGAGCGGTGCCACCGCGGGGCCGAGGTCCGGCACGCTGCCGTCCACCAGGTCGCCGACCAGAGCGATGAGGTCGGGCTGCGTGCCGTTGATCGTGTCGACGACCTTCTGGGCGAAGCTGCGGCCTAGAACTGGGCCCAGGTGGATATCGCTGACGACCGCGATCCGGTAACCGTGCGCTGCGCGCGGGAGCTTGGCCACCGGGACAGTGACGTGCTTTACATTCGGACCACGCAGAACGCCGTATGTGCCGTAACCGACAGTCCCCACGGCGGCTGCGGCGGCAGCACCGGCGACCACCCTGGAGACGAAGAGGCGACGAGAGGGTACGGCGAGGGAGCCGGACGGCTCGACAGGCCCCGCGGTGCGGGCTCCCAGCTGGGGGTCAGGCATGGGCACAAGGGACGTGGACGTCGTGTGCGAGGTGGCGGGCGACGCGGTCACGTCGGCCGACGTGGTGATCGGTGACACGGCCGGGGTTACTCGCGTCGGTACCGGCTTCGGCGCTGGTACGGCTTTCTCGGCACCCGCCCGTTGTGCGAACCACCGCCGCAGCAACGGGCGTACAGCTTCACCCGCCAACACCCCCAGCAGCAGGTATACCGATAGGACCAGCCACAGGTAACCCGGCCAGGCCAGGATCTCCTGGATCCGGAAGGGAGCGTCCGTCCACACACTAGCGAAGGTGCCGACCGTCAGTGCCCAGCCACCGCAAATCACCACCGCACCTGCTCGACGCATGAACCCGGGGCCTCGGGTCGTGTCGTGGAACAGCCGACGCCACACCAGCCAGTTGGCCGCCACCAGAGCGGACAACCCGAGCAGTGCGACCAGTACGAAGACGACGACCACGCGACTCTATCCCTTCCGCGCCCGCGAGACGGCCTTCGGGGATGCACTCAAGCTCCCTGCGCGCTTCGGGGAGACGTTTGACTCCTGCGTCGGAGCGGAGAGCACCGACAGGTACTCCTCGGTGTGGAAACCGGCCGACGCATACACGGGCTCACCCATTGCGCTCGCGTAGAGGTAGGCCGTGGGGGCGCCGGAGGCGTAGCCCGCGCGGACCAGCTCCATGGTGACCGCCCACCCGTAGCCGCGGCGCCGGTGCCCCGGGAGCGTGGAGATGTTGAAGATGCCGTTGAGTTCACCGCGTACTGCTGTCATGCCCGTCCCGACCGGCACGCCGTCCACCTCCGCCAGGTAGAACGCGACCCCGTCCAGGCGGGCCACGGCCGGATCGTCGAGCATCGCGAACATCTCATGCGGCACCCCGAAGCCCTCCGCCATGACCTTGACGTACAGGCGGAGCTCAGCGGCTTCGATCGCACGCACCTGCAGAGAGCCGTAGGTCTGCTGCGCCGGCATCCCCTCATCGGGTCGCCTGACCATGAGCGGAATTATCTCGAGGCGGGTCAGTCCGTGGCGCGCAGCCTCCTCTGCGACCTGCGGTCCGGGTACGCCACGGACCTGAATGCTCCACGGGACATCCCATCGCTCGGACTCCGCGAGCGCTGCGATGTCTTCCGCGAGCGGTTCGGAGCTGGGACTGATCACGAAGTTCAGCGAGGCGGCCGGCGCGCCGGCGACAGCCAGCAGGGCACCGTGGCGGCCTCTTCGGGCGCGTCCCGTGGTGACCTTCGCCAGGTCTTCCATGAGGTCGACGTAAGCCGTTGTGAACTGCCCCAGCGAGTCGTGGACATAAGTCATGGCTTGAAGATGTTCCTTTGGTTATTGCGTGAAGGCCGACCTGGGACCGCCTCAGGCCGCTCCGTCCAACGCTGGACAAAAAAAGCCATCTCCTGGGTCGCGGCGGTAGATGCACCAATGTCGTCGAGTACGGCTTCGGCGAACCGCCCGTAGCGGGACATGGAGTAGTCCCCGTCCGGTAGTAAGGCGCTGTCGCCTGAACCGACCGGATCGAGGTACACCAAGGTGAGCTTCTCTTCCAGCTCGGGTATTCGAAGGTACGCCAGGTGCGCGCCCGGGCCTCCAGGGTGCACGAGGCACACGGGGCCCTTACCTGCGAGGCGGTAGACCTGACGTATCCCGTCGACGACGGTCCGTGCTTCACCCGCGGCGGCTCGCGCATACCGTCCGCCCCTCGGCGCTGCCGTTATGCCATCCATACCTGCAAGATGCGGCGAGAGCCCGGAAAGTTCGATGGATCGCTGGATCTGTCTACCGGGTTCATCTCATCGACTGCGGGGGGAGCGGGCGCAACTTGTTAACGCGGCCTTGGTTCAGCAAGTGCACCCATACGACGCCGGGCGGGCAGTGGAACGGGTTCTCCGGCGGGTTGAGCAAGGCCGGCTTGCTTCGGCTGTCGGCCCGGAAGGCTCGGGCACGCCAAGGTCCTGCCCGACCGCACAGCAGCCCACCGGCCCGGCACCGCGGCATCAGCCGAACAGCGTGGAACCGAGCGGGTGTTGTCGGTCGAAGCCGGGGAGGATCAGGAACGTCGCGCTGGCGGTCGTGGTGGTGAAGGGCAGCAGCGCGTCGGAGGTGTCCATGCGGGTGAGCGTGGCCGTGAAGGTCCGCAGGTCGTTCTGGAAGCTGATGAAGAGCAGGCCGGGGGCGGGCTCGTCGGTGCTGTACGAACGGCGGAGCATGAGGCCGACGCCGACCACGGTGGGGTTCGCCCTGCGCACGTGGGCGTCCGCGGGGACGAGATAGCGCCCGTCGGGCGTCTTGGCGCCCAGTTCCGGGCCGGAGGCGACGGCGCCGCCGGAGAGGGGTACGCCGCTGGCCCGGCGCCGCCCGAAGACCGCCTCCTGCTCGGCGACGGACAGGGCGGCGAACCGTGTCAGGTCGAGTTCCATACGCCGCAGTACGGCCAGGGTGCCGCCGGAGACCGCAGGGGGCCCGGCCAGCCACAGGTCACGTTCCTGCTCGGCGGTGGTGTGCGGGCCCACGATGCCGTCGATGAAACCGAGCAGGTTGCGCGGTGCGGTACGGCCCTTGGCGACCGGCACGTTCGTACCGCGGCGTCCGGGCTGCCGCCAGCGTTCACGGACGCGGTCGCCGGCCTGGTCCAGGAGCGCGGCGGCGACGACCGGTACGAGCAGCGCGTCGTCGGCGCAGATCTGTATCAGCAGATCACCGCCGCGCGCCTGCGGGGCGATCCGCTCGCGGGAGAACCGCGGGAGGTCGGCCGCGCCGGGCAGTGAGGCACCGGCCGTCCGCACCAGCCGCGGACCCACGCCGACGGTCACGGTCAGGTCACCCGGGGACAGGCCCAGCAGCCGCGGGTCGGACCCGGCGGTGAGGGCGCGGATGGTCTCGCCGAGCTCGGCCAGTAACGGGCCGGGAGCCACCGCGGTGCCGAGGTCGGCCACCACGGCCAGCAGGTTGCGCTGGGCCGTCCCGGGAAACGTGACGCCCGCCTGATGCCGGCCGGTCGCCGGAACCGGCGTGGGTACGGCCACCCTCTCCGGGTCCGGCATGTCCGCGTCCGCCGCGGAAGGGCCGGGCCGACCCGGCTCGGCGGAGTCCCATGAGCACCCGGCGATGAGACCTGCGGCCACGGTGGCGCCGGTGACATCGAGGAACGCGCGGCGTGACGGATGGCGATCGGCGCGGTGCATGGTGTGCAGAGTGCCACACCCGCCTCGCGTCTGCGGCTCAACCTCCTTGTTCCGGCCGCTCAACCTCCTTGTTCCGGCGGGGAATTCGCCCGTCATGCCAGACTGGGATCATGTCTCGATCAGCTCTTCGCGTGATGGCGATGGCGGGGTTACTGGGCGCACTGACACTGGCGGCCGGCTGCGGCAGCGGTGGTGGTGGCGACGACGACGGATCGGACAAGGGCCGGCGGCCGGAAGGTGCGCGGGTGACAATCCGTGTGCCCGGCGACGCCCCGACGATCTCGGATGCGGTGTCCCTGACCCAGCCCGGTGACCTGGTACTGGTGGCTCCGGGGGTGTACCACGAGTCGGTGAAGATCGACACGGCTCGCATCACGCTGCGGGGCGAGTCCCGGGCCAGGGTGGTAATCGACGGGCGGTTGCGGCAGCCGAACGGGGTGGTCGTCGCGGCGCCCGGGGTGGCCGTGGAGAACCTGACCGTGCGGAACAACACGCAGAACGGGGTGCTGGTCACCGGTTCGGCGGCGGCGGTCGCCGGGCTGCCGGGGAGCGGCGGCTACGACACCGGCGATGAACCCGTCAGCTTTCTGAAGTCGTTCCTGGTCTCGCATGTGACCGCGACGCGCAACGGCCTGTACGGCATCTACGCGTTCTCCGCGCAGAACGGTGTCATCGAGCACTCCTACACATCGGGCGCGGCGGACTCGGGGATCTATGTCGGCCAGTGCAAGCCGTGTCGGATCGTGGTGCGGGACAACGTCTCCGAACTCAACGCGGTCGGTTACGAAGGCACCAACGCCGGCGGCGACATGTATGTGGTCGGCAACCGTCTGGTCGGCAACCGCGTGGGGCTGACCACCAACTCCGACCACCAGGAGAAGCTGCTCCCGCAGCGCGACGCCGTCGTCGTCGGCAACCTGATCGCGGACAACCAGCAGACTCAGACCCCCGAACAGGCCGACGGCGGCTGGGGCATCGGTGTCGGCGTCGACGGCGGCAGCGACAACCGGTTCATCCGCAACCGGATCACCGGCAACACCAACGCCGGGCTCGTGATCACCGCGACCGCCGACCTGACGGCGGACCGTAACCGGATCACGGACAACACCTTCACCGCCAACGGCGTCGACGTCGGCTGGACGTTCCCCACCGCCACCCGCGGACAGGGCAACTGCCTGCAAGGGAACGCGCTTCGGACGACCGTACCCGCAGGGCTCGCGGACACGGCGTCCTGCCCGGTTCCCGCCAAGTCCCCCACGCCCTCCGGCAGTTGGGCGAGTCCGACGGCGCCCGCGGGCATCCCGTTCACCGACGTGGCCACGCCCGGCCCGCAGCCGGAGTTCCCGCATGCCACCACTGCCGGCGCCACCGTCGTACCGGACGTTCCGGCGTTGCCGGACATCGCGGACATCGCGCTGCCGTCGCCGTCGCTGCTCGCCGCCGGTGCGCGGGTGCAAACCTCGTGAGCGGCGGCCAGGCCCTGTCCGGCCGATCGGACAGGACCTACGGCGCGGGGGTGGCTCC
>NZ_FMDK01000256.1 GCF_900091995.1 Streptomyces sp. MnatMP-M17 | reverse complement strand
CGGCGGCCGACACGGCGGCGGTGGTCTCGCCGGTTATGCCACCGCGGATCCGGGCCAGTTCACCGACCTGGAGCACGGGGGAGTTGCCGGTGGCCGTGAGCTTGCCACGGACGATCGCGTTGTCCAGCACCGCGTTGGCGGTGTTGTCGGTGACCGTGAGGTCCTTGTCGAGGTACGTGGCACCGTCGCAGGAACCGAGCAGACCGGCGCCACCGAGCTGAAGCGCGTCGGAGTTCGCCTTGTATACGGTGTTCCCGTACACCTCGCTGGCGCACAGGACGCCGCCGAGGGAGTTGCCGGTCACGGTGAGCGTTCCGTCGACGGTGCTGTCGTAGACATCGCTGTACTGGTTGGCGTCACCGGTGAGGCTGCCGTCCACGGTGCTGCCGGAGACATACAACTCGCCCGCCTGGGCTCTGACGTTCCCGTCGAGAGTCGAGTCGACGGCGTACAGGAAGCCCTGGTTGGCGGTGATCGCGCCCTTGACGGAGCTGTTCTCCAGATGCGCGCCGAAGGCTCCCTGCGCGGTCAGGGCGCCCTTCACCGCGGTGTCGGTGAGGTCCACATAGGCGTTCGCGCCCACCGTGACACCGCCGTTGAAGGTGGCGCCGGCCGCGACGAGGTCGGCTCCGGCCTCCACCTTCACGGTGCCCTTGACCTTCGTACCGGTCAGCGTGCACGACTGCCCGGCCGGTACGACCAGGTCACCGTCGACGGTGACGGCGCCGCCGTCACCCACACAGGTCGTGTAGAGGGCCGCCTGCGCCGGGCCGGCGACCGCCACGAGGCCTCCGGAGGCCACCATCGAGGCTGTGGCGATGAACGTGCGGATCTTCATATCGCTTCCCTTCTCCTGCGGTCAGGACCGCGCGGGTCGGCGCGGTCCGATACCCCGTATGACGACGTTCGCCGGCGTATGCCGACGGGGTTCCTGCACAGTGCGCGAGCGCCTGGCCGTCGCGACGGCGGACGCGCAGCGCCTAGGGACGGGCAGCGGCCCGACCGTGGGGGGAGACGAACAAAGACAGAGGTGCTGCGCGGCGTTCGTGTGAGCGCCGGTGGTCGTGGTGCTGTTGAGCGGTGTGGGTGTTACCGCGACGAAACACTTGCCTGGTTGGGCCGAGACATTAGGGCGGCGCGTGGGGACTGTCCAGAGGTTCGGATGAAATCTCCGGAACTTTCTCATGATCCGTCAAAAGATAGGCCGGGCGGGTGAAAAGCTGGCCGGTGGCGGATGCATGGGCGGGACCGGTGGGGCTTGGGCCCACAAGTGGGTCCGGGGGCCCTGCCGTTGGGCCCGGATTCATTCCTACGCTGCCTCCCGTTCGGGGGAACGGTGACGGCGTGGGGCGAGGAGTGGATGGTGAGAGGCGCCGGAGGTCAGATTTGGCATGCCCATGGCGATAAGGCTCATGGCGACAAAGGCCAGGGCGGGGTGGAGTATGTCGCGGTGATCGGGGTGGTGGCCCTGGTCGTGGCAGCGATCGTAGGGCTGACGGTGCCCGACGACGAGGCGGTCGGACTGAAGAACGCCGTCTGCCGGATCATCCATGCGGCCGACGGCGGAGCGGAGTGCGCCTCGGGCGAGGACGGTGACGGTGGAGGTGGGGACGACGGCGGCGGAGGCGGGGGCGAGGATCCCGTCGTACCTCCCAACGATCCGTTCCAGCCCGCGAAGTGTCTGCTGGCGCAGGATCAGACCAAGGACACGGTCGTCATCCAGATCCTCTTCATCAAGATCAGCAGCTCGGAGACCGTGAAGCTCCAGCAGTGGTCCGACGGCACGGTCACCTTGGAGCGGGTCACCGAATCCGGCGCCGGAGTCACGGCGAGCATCTCCGCGGGTATCCCCGGCCTCAAGGACTGGGGCGGAAGCGCCTCACTGAGCGGCACCTATCTGGCGGGCAGCGGCAGTGGCGGCCAGTGGCTGTTCAACGGCAACAAGAGCGACAACCCACAGGCGGACCTGGAAGCCAACCTTGAGGACGCAAAACAGTTCGCCGAATACCTCAAGGCCATGGACGACTGCAACAGCCGCCCGGCGGGCCCCCGTTCCTCCGAACTCGGGATGATCTGCGGCTACCACGCCGGCAAGAAGAAGCCCGACCTCCCGCCGGAGCGGGCACCGGACGTCGACATCACCAAGACCAGCGTCGAGAAGTCGGGCGGGCTGAGTTTCGGCAAGTCGTTCAAGAAGGGCAGTGGCGAGGGCGGCAAGGACGGCGAGCCGAAGGACCTCGGC
>NZ_FMDK01001179.1 GCF_900091995.1 Streptomyces sp. MnatMP-M17 | reverse complement strand
CCCCCCGACGACGAGTGGACGCTACACGCCTCCGGACGGATCGGCGGCGGCGAGCGGGTGCTCGGTTTCGACACCACCGTATGGCCGCCCAAGGGCGCCACCGTGGTCGATGTCGAAGGCCTCTACGACCGGTACGCGGGCAACGGCCTCGAATACGGGCCCGTCTTCCGCGGACTGCGCGCGGTCTGGCGCCGGGGCGAGGAGATCTTCGCCGAGGTCGCGCTGCCGCGGGAGGTCGGTGACGCGGACGCGTACGGAGTCCATCCGGCACTCTTCGACTCCGTTCTGCACAGTACGGTCTTCGCCAGCACGGACGGCGACGACAGAAGCCTGCTGCCGTTCGCGTGGAACGGAGTCTCGCTGCACGCCTCGGGCGCGTCGGCCCTGCGCGTCCGTGTGACACCCAATGGCCAGGACGCGGTACGGCTGGCGGCGGTCGATGTCCAGGGCGAGCCGGTCATCTCGGTGGAGTCACTGGCGCTCAGGGCCGCCGGGCCCTCATCCGCGGGCGAGGCCCGGCGCGACGAGGCCAACTCCCTCTTCCGCGTCGACTGGACGCCGGTGACACCGGAGAGCGCGGCGCCGGAGACCGACTGGGTGGTGCTCGGCACCGACGAGCTGGGACTGACCGGCGCACTCGCCTCGACGGGCGCCGCGCGGCTGCGCGCGCCGGTACGATCGCTCGCCGAACTCCTCGCGGAGGCAGGCGCATCCGGCCGTGACGACGAGAGTCTGCCGGGGATCGTGGTCGTCCCGCTCAAGGGCGACAACGCGCGGAGCGCCGAGTCCGCACCTGAACTCGCACATGAACTCTCCCGCCATGTACTGGAGTTGATCCAGCAGTGGCTCGCCGAGGAGCGGTTCGCCGGCGCCCGGCTGGTGTTTGTCACCCGAGGCGCCGTCGAGGACGGTGTCCACGAACTCACGGATGTCGCCGCCGCCTCGGTCTGGGGACTGGTCCGCTCGGCGCAGGCGGAGAATCCGGGCCGGTTCCTGCTGGTGGACATGGACGGTACGGCGGAGTCGGCGGCGGCCCTTCCGGCGCTGCCCGCGCTGGCCGACTCCGGCGAACCGCAGGCCGTGGTCCGCTCGGGCACGCTGCGCGTCGGCCGGCTCGCGCGGCTTGAGTCCGGTACGGGCCTGGTGCCACCGGCGGGTGTGCCCTGGCGGCT
>NZ_FMDK01000262.1 GCF_900091995.1 Streptomyces sp. MnatMP-M17 | reverse complement strand
CGGTGCCACGTCTGGCGTGGTGGGCGCTGGCCGCAGCACTGCTGGCGGGCTCACTGGCGGTGTTCCGCGCCACGAGCACGACGAACTACGCGCTGGTCCTGGCCCCCGAGGGCACCGCGAGCCTGTCCGTCGATTACTGGGCGTTCGCCGGCCCCGCCCTGCTGTGGGCGGCCGGCGCGGTACTGGCCTGGCTGCTGACCGACGGGCTGCTGCACCGTGGCGGGCCCGTACTGCGACGGCTGTTCCGGCCGGCGGCCGGCGCTCTCTCCGGTACGGTCGCGGCCAGTCTGTCCCGGCAGCGCGGCACGGTGCTGCGCTCGGTGGTGCTGCTCGCGCTGGCCTGCGCCTTCGCCGCGTCGACCGCCGTGTTCAACTCCACCTACCGGCAACAGGCCGAGGTGGACGCCGTGCTGACCAACGGCGCCGATGTCACCGTCACCACGTCCACGGCCTCGGCCACCGGTCCCGCGGACATCGCCAAGGTCGCCGCGGTGCCCGGCGTACGTCATGTCGAGCCGCTCCAGCACCGGTTCGCGTATGTCGGCGCCGATCTCCAGGATCTGTACGGCGTACGGCCGGCGAGCATCGTGTCGGCCGGGCGGTTGCAGGACGCCTACTTCTCCGGCGGTACGGCGGGCGCCCTGATGGACCGTCTCGCCGGGCGTCCCGACGGGCTGCTGGTGAGCGCGGAGACGGCGCACGATTTCCAGCTCCACCCGGGCGATCAGGTCCGGCTCCGGCTGACCGACGCGCGGACAGGCCAACCGCGTACGGTGCCCTTCCACTTCGCCGGTGTCGTGAAGGAGTTCCCGACCGCGCCCAAGGACAGCTTCCTGGTCGCGAACGCGTCGTACATCGCCCGTACGACGGGCAGCGGAGCCACCAGTACGCTGCTGGTCGACACGGGAGGCACGGATCAGCGGGCGGTCGCGGCGCGGGCGCGGGCGCTGCTCGGACCGAACGCGCACATCACGGATCTGCCGTCGTCGCGGACCGCGATCGGATCCAGCCTCACCGCCGTGGATCTCGCCGGACTCACCCGGGTCGAGCTGGGATTCGCGCTGGTGATCGCCGCCGCGGCGGGCGGTCTGGTGCTGGCGCTCGGGCTGGCGGAGCGGCGGCGTACGCTGGCGCTGGCATCGGTGCTGGGCGCGCGAGGGCGGCAGCTCTCGGGATTCGTGTGGAGCGAGGCGGCGCTCGTGGCCGTGTCGGGCCTCGCTGGTGGCGCGGTGCTCGGCTGGGCGCTGTCGCGGATGCTGGTGAAGGTGCTCTCCGGGGTCTTCGATCCGCCGCCGTCACAGATCGCCGTGCCGTGGGCCTATCTGAGCGCGATGGCGGGGATCACGGTGGCGGCGCTGGCGGTGGCGGCCTGGGCCGCCGTACGGCACGCCCGTCGGCCTCCGCTCACCGAGCTGCGGGAGCTGTGACGGACCGACGGGCCGGACCGGGCCTGGCCTGGCCCGGCCTGGGCGTCTCACGGCGTCCCGGGTGATGGGAGCCGCGTCGGCGCGGACCGCACGGGAAGGGCCACGAGCCAGGTGAATCTGGGATGCGGGCGAGGGCGGGAGACGAAGAGTCTGCCGCCCTCGGCCTCCGCCAGCGAGCGGGCCAGCGCGAGACCGATGCCATGGCCGTCCTCCGTCGCGTGGCCGCGCCGTACGAACGGATCCGTGCCCTCCGGGATCCCGGCGCCCTCGTCCTCGACATCGACGGCCAGCACTCCGGCGCTGTCCCGGACGCGTACGGTCACCGTTCCTCTGCCGTGCGTCCGGGCATTGGCGATCAGCACATCGAGGACCTGCCGGGCGGCCCGCGGTGAGCCGACGGCGTCCGGCAGGTCCTCGTCGACGACCACCCGCAGCCGCCGGCCGTCCGCCGCGAGCTCGCCGTGCCAGTGCCGTTCGATCCCGTCGAGGAGCGGCACCGGATCGAGCGGCGCCCGCTCGGGTACGTCACGGGCCAGGGCCAGCAGATCGGTCAGCGTGGTCTCCATCCGTTCGACCTGCTGGAGGGCCGTGCGCAGGGCGGCGTACGGATCGGAGCGCGCGCCGGGTGCCAGCGGAGTCTCCAGCTCCAGGCGTACGCCGGTGAGCGCCGTGCGGAGCTGGTGGGACGCGTCCGCGCTGAAGGCCCGCTCGCGCCGCAGGAGAAGGCCGATCCGGTCGGCGGCGCGGGCGAGGGCGTCGGCGACCGCGTCGGCCTCCGGCAGCCCGGAGGCCGGTGC
>NZ_FMDK01000368.1 GCF_900091995.1 Streptomyces sp. MnatMP-M17 | reverse complement strand
CAGCCGGTCGGCGAGCGCGCCGCCGACGAGCAGGAAGAGGACGAGCGGAACCGTACGGGCCGCCGCCACCAGACCGACATCGCCCGCGTCGCCGCCCGTCTCCAGCACCGCGAACGCCGAGGCGACCAGTGCACCCTGGCTGCCCAGATTGGTGACAATCGCCGCGGCGGTCAGCAGCGTGTAGTTACGGCCGGCCCATGCGGGACGGACGAGACGGCGAGAGGCGTCGGAAGGAGAGTTCACCTTGGGACTATCCCCGTCCCAGCGCCCGGTGGCCAATCGATTACGACGAGGAGCCCGTCAGCCGTACGGTGCTCATGATCTGCTTGATCGTCGCGTCCGGGATCTCGTCCGGCACGCCCGTGTTGGCGTAGAGCACCCAGGTCGCGAAGTCGCCCTTGTCGTTGGTGAAGGTGAAGGCGATCGACTTGCCGTCGGTGTCGCACTTGTTCGGCTTGGTCACACCCGAGGTGGCGGCCGTCGCGTAATGTCCCTTGAGTCCGGACGTGGTGGTGAAGGGCTCGGCGTCGGCGACCTTCACCTTCTCCTTGACCTTGTCCTCCGGCTCCTGCTGGGCGTACGCGGCCCAGGCCCAGCTTCCCGCCTCGTTCTTCGCGGCCGTCGCCGTGTCCTTGGCGCCCTTGCCGCCCTTGGTGCCGGTGCCGCCGAGCCCGCTGTCCTCCATCTTCCCGTCCTTGTTGGTGTCCTGCGAGCACCACTTGGACTTGTAGAAGGCGGGCGCGGAGAAGGAGATGACGGGCGTGCCGTCGTTCTTCTTGTGGTCCTCGAAGCCGGATATGACGCCGGTGCCCGAGACCTCCCAGTCGGCCGGGACGTCGAACTGCGTTCCGTGCTTCGGGTTGGTGACCACCTTCCAGCCCTCGATCTGCGGCTTGCTCTCCTCGCCCGCCCTGGGATTGTCACTGGGCGTGTCCGCGGTCGGCTCGGCGGGCTCGGAGGCGGATGCCGAGGACTTGGGATCGTCGGCGGCCTTGTCGGCCGTTCCGTCGTCCTTCTTCAGTACGAAGAACGCGGTGCCCGCGGCGGCGACCACCACGACCGCCGCCGCGACCACGGCGATGACGGTCGTCTTCTTCCTGTCCGGCGAAGGGCCGGGCGGACCGGGCGGGCCCGGCTGTCCCTGCTGCCCCGGCACGCCGTACTGCGGCGCGGTCGGCTGCTGGTACGGGTTGGGCTGCTGATAACCAGGCTGCTGATAACCAGGCTGCGGTTGTCCCTGCTGCGGCTGCTCGGGCTGCTGCTGATAGCCCGGCTGCTGATAAGGGTTCGGCTGCTGGTACCCGGGCTGCTGATAGGGATTCGGCTGCTGGTATCCCGGCTGCTGGTACGGATTCGGCTGCTGGTCCTGCGGGTTCTGCTCGCCCCCGGGCGGCTGCTGTCCTGGCCACATGGCGAGTAACCATAGAGGGGTCGTCCCACCGCTGCCACGTCCGCCCTGTCAGGGGATGGCCAAGCTCTGCTACTCGCGGGTAACCTCGCGTTCCATGAGCGCTGATCAGATGTCCGTCGGCGAGATGCTCGCCGCAACGGTCCCCATGGCCGGAACCCTGGGACTGGAATACCTGGAGACCACCGCCGAGCGCGCCGTCGTCCGGCTGCCGGACCGGCCCGCGTACCGCAACCATGTCGGCGGACCGCACGCCGGCGCGATGTTCACCCTGGGCGAGTCCGCCAGTGGCGCGATCGTGCTCGCCGCCTTTGGAGACCAGCTTGACCGAGCGGTTCCGCTCGCTGTCAAGGCGGAAATCGGCTACAAGAAACTCGCCATGGGAATCGTCACCGCCACCGCGGTGCTGGGCCGCCCGGTGGCCGATGTCGTCGCCGAACTGGACGCGGGAGAGCGTCCTGAATTTCCCGTGACCGTTTCGCTGACGCGCGAGGACGGCGCGGTGACAGGAGAGATGACGGTCGTCTGGACCCTGCGCCCGCACTCCTGACCGTCCCCGGCCACCGGGTAGGCTGCCCGGCGTGTGCCCGCGCGCGCCGGGCAGCCGCCCGTGGATGGTCAGGGAAATCTGGTCACGGAAGTACGGAAGGAACCGGCTTTGCACGTCCAGGAGTGGCTTGAGACCATCCCCCCGGTCAGTATCTATCTCCTGGTCGGAGTGGTGATCGGCCTCGAAAGCCTCGGTATCCCGCTGCCCGGTGAGATCGTCCTCGTCAGCTCGGCGCTGCTCGCCTCCCAGCACGGCGACATCAATCCGTACATCCTCGCCGCCTGCGCCACGGCCGGTGCCATCATCGGCGACTCGATCGGCTATGCCATCGGCCGGAAGGGCGGCCGGCCGCTGCTCGCCTGGCTCGCCGTACGGTTCCCGAGACACTGCGGTGAGCCACAGATCGCCATGGCGGAGCGTTCGTTCGAGAAGTGGGGGATGTGGGCGGTCTTCTTCGGCCGCTTCATCGCCCTGCTCCGTATCTTCGCGGGACCGCTCGCGGGCGTGCTGCGGATGCCGTACTGGAAGTTCCTGATCGCCAATGTGCTCGGCGGAATCGTCTGGGCGGGCGGTACGACCGCCGTCATCTACACGGTGGGCGTCGTCGCCGAGGCCTGGCTCAAGCGCTTCTCCTGGCTCGGTCTGGTGCTCGCCGTGGTGATCGGCATCGTCTCCATGCTGGTCGTACGGAACCGTGCCAAGAAGGCCGCCGAGCAGCCGGCCGATCAGCCGGCCGGGCCGACGGCGGGCGAGCCGGGGACCGCGCGGACGGCGTCGACAGCACAGAGCGTGACCAAGCAGGCCGATGAGCCCGACGCCGTACCCGCCGCCGACTGACCGGAAACCGCGCCTGGCGAGCCGTCCATGTCTGGCGGGCCGGCCGTCCGGCCCCCCCCACCGCTCGCCGTATCCCTCGGCCTCTGTCAGCTCTCGTACGCCTCGCGGTGGATCTTCGCCATCTCGGCATAGCCCGCCGCGTTGCGTCTGATTCCGGCCCGCTCCTCCTCCGTCAGCTCCCGCTTGACCTTGGCGGGCACGCCCGCGACCAGCGAACCGGGCGGTACGCGCAGGCCCTGCGGTACGAGCGACTGCGCCGCGACGAGTGAGCCCGTACCGATGTGCGCGCCGTTGAGGACCGTGGCGCCCATCCCGATCAGCACCTCGTCCTCGACCGTACAGCCGTGCAGTACGGCGTTGTGGCCGACCGAGACGCGCTCGCCGACCGTGAGCGGAAAGCCGGGGTCGGCATGGAGCGTGCAGTTGTCCTGAACATTGCTTCCGGCACCCAGAGTGATCGGCGCGCGGTCGGCCCGGAGCACGGCGTGGTACCAGACGCTCGCCTCCGCGCCCACACTCACCTCGCCCAGGACGACCGAGGTCGGCGCCGTGAACGCCGACGGATCGACCACGGGCTCCTCGCCGCCCACGCCTCTGATCAATGCCCGTTCCCTCATACAGGCACCGTAAGCGATCTCTCCTCGGACACGTACGGCAGGTCGGCCAGGAGTGGCCTATTTATGATGACAGATGATCAATAACCTTAAGTGCGTTGCCCGTTACCGATCGGGCCGGTATCGAACAAGGAGCTTCATGGCCACCGCACAGCAGGTCCCCGACATCCTGTCGCCCGAGTTCGCCGAGAATCCATATCCGGCCTACCGTCTGATGCGGGACAGTGCCCCGCTCATCTGGCACGAGGCCACGCAGAGTTACATCATCTCGCGGTACGAGGATGTCGAGCGCGCCTTCAAGGACAAGGAGTCGGTGTTCACCACCGACAATTACGACTGGCAGATCGAGCCCGTCCATGGCAAAACGATCCTTCAGCTCAGCGGGCGGGAGCATTCCGTACGCCGGGCGCTGGTCGCGCCGGCCTTCCGCGGCAGCGATCTCCAGCAGAAGTTCCTGCCGGTCATCGAGCGCAACTCCCGTGAACTGATCGACGGATTCCGGCACACCGGCTCCGTCGACCTGGTGGAGTCCTACGCGACACGCTTCCCGGTCAATGTCATCGCCGACATGCTGGGCCTCGACAAGGCCGACCACGCCCGCTTCCACGGCTGGTACACGGCGGTCATCGCCTTCCTCGGCAATCTCTCCGGCGACGCGGAGGTCACGGCGGCGGGCGAGCGGACCAGGATCGAGTTCGCCGAGTACATGTTCCCGATCATCCGCGACCGGCGGGAGAACCTGGGCGACGATCTGCTCTCCACGCTCTGCGCGGCGGAGGTCGACGGCGTACGGATGAGTGACGAGGACATCAAGGCATTCTGCAGCCTGCTCCTGGCCGCGGGCGGTGAGACCACCGACAAGGCCATCGCCAGCATCTTCGCGAATCTGCTGCTCCACCCGGACCAGCTCGCGGCCGTACGGGAGGACCGCACCCTGATCGACCGGGCCTTCGCGGAGACGCTCCGTTACACGCCGCCGGTGCAGATGATCATGCGGCAGACCGCGCGGGACGTCGAGCTCAGCGGCGGTACCGTACCGGCCGGTGCCACGGTCACCTGTCTGATCGGTTCCGCCAACCGCGACGGCTCCCGCTTCCAGGAGCCGGACCGCTTCGATATCTTCCGGGAGGATCTGACCACGACGACGGCCTTCTCCGCCGCCGCCGACCATCTCGCCTTCGCGCTGGGACGGCACTTCTGTGTCGGTGCGCTGCTGGCCAAGGCGGAGGTGCAGATCGGGGTCAACCAGCTGCTCGACGCGATGCCGGACATCCGGCTCGCCGACGGATTCGATCCGGTCGAGCGCGGAGTGTTCACGCGTGGACCGCAGACGCTGCCGGTGGAGTTCACGCCCGTCGCGGCCTGACGGCATCCGCCGGGCCCGAGGGCATGCCCCGGGCCCGGCGGCCGGGCTTACGCACCACTCCGCTTGAAGCTCTTGAAGCTACTGCACGACGGGCGTGAAGCTCACCGGCAGCGCGGTCAGTCCCCGCATCCAGATGGAGGGCCGCCAGGTCAGCTCGTACGGCTCCACGGCCAGCACCACATCGGGCAGCCGCTCCAGCAGCGTCTCGATCGCGGTACGGGCGATGACATCGGCCAGCAGCGGAGCCGGATAGGGACAGCGGTGCTCACCGTTGCTGAACGAGAGATGCGCGGAGTTCTCCGCGCCGATATGGCCCTCCGGCCAGATCTGCGGATCCGTGTTGGCCGCCGCCAGTCCCAGCACCAGACAGTCGCCCGCCTTGATGTGCCGACCGCCGAGCTGGGTGTCCCGTACCGCCCAGCGGCCGATGAAGTTCTGGGTCGGCGTGTCCAGCCACAGCACCTCGTTGAGCGCCTGCCCGACGCTGAGACGTCCGCCGGACACATTCAGCGCGAACCGGTCGTCCGTCAGCAGCAGACGCAGCGTGTTGCAGATCCAGTTGGCCGTCGGCTGCTGGGCGGCGGCGATGACGGTGATCAGATCGACCACCATCTCCTCATCCGTCAGCCCGGCCGGATTGCTCAGCATCCGCGAGGTCAGATCGGAGCCGGGATTGTCCCGCTTGTCCTTGACCAGCCGCTGCATCCGCTCCATGACGCGCACATAGGCGGCGACCGGATCGTCGCCCTCGTCGGCGTCGAGCGAGATCCGCAGATCGCGCACCAGGTCGTCGGTGTCCACACCGTCGGCCGGCATTCCGCAGAGCTGGACCACGGCCCGCATCGGCAGGGCGTGCGCGTACGCGGCCATCAGCTCGGCCTGCCCGCTGCCGGCGAAGGTGTCGATGAGGCCCTCGGCGATCTCCCGGCACAGATGCGCCAGTTCGAACTGGTCGATCGCCTCCAGCGCGTCGGTGATCACTCCGGCCCGCCGCTGGTGCTCGGGTCCCTCGGCGAACATCACCGACGGCTGGTAGCCGACGAACGGCATGAGCGCCCAGTCGGCGGGGATGGACTCCCACTGGTTCCAGCGCCGTGAGTCACGGGCGAACAGCTCGTCGTGGCTGGTGACATAGGAGACTTCGGAGTAGCCCAGCACCAGCCAGGCGGGAATGCCGCCGTCGAGTGTGACGGGCGCGATCGCGCCGTGCTCCCTGCGCAGGGTGCGGTAGAGCTGGGACGGCGTCTGCTGGTACTCCAGACCGCTGAGCGGTACGGCACCCGCGTGCGCGGGACATTCGGGTGGCGGGGCCAGGTCGGGTCCGGAGCCCGTGGGGTCGGTCATGGTGTCATCTCCCGGGCCATGGCCAGTTCGTAGAGGTGGTCCACAAGGGTGATCAGAACGTTCTTGCCGGACGAGCGCACCCGGGCGTCGCAGTCGATCAGCGGGACATGGTCCGGCAGCGAGAGCGCCTGACGGATCTCGTCCAGGGAGAACGCGGAGACATCGTCGTCGAACCGGTTGACCGCGACCACGAACGGTGTCCGGTGGTGTTCGAGCCGGTCGATGGCGTACCAGGACTCGCTCATCCGCCGGGTGTCCACCAGGACGACCGCGCCCAGCGTGCCCGAGAACAGCCGGTCCCAGAGGAACCAGAACCGTTCCTGCCCGGGTGCGCCGAACAGATAGAGCACCATCAGCTCGTTGAGCGTGATCCGGCCGAAGTCGAAGGCCACGGTCGTGGTGGTCTTGGTGGTCAGCCCGGCCGTCTCGTCCACACCGATCCCGGCCTGTGTCATCACCTCTTCGGTGTTGAGCGGACGGATTTCGCTGACGGAGCGGACGAGGGTGGTCTTTCCGACCCCGAATCCGCCCACGACGACAATCTTCAGCCCGGTCTCGGCGGCATCGGCCAGTGGAGTACGGGCCGGGAGTTCAGAGGTTGCGGAGTCCAAGGAGCACCTCCTTCAAGAGGGCGGAGTCGGGAAGGTCGGCGGAGCGCGCGGCGCGCGGATGCCGGGCGGTGATCCGGCCCGTCGCGAGGAGATCGCCGAGGAGGATACGTACCACCGTTACCGGCAGCTTCAGCTCGGCGGAGATCTCGACGACCGCGGTGGGATGGCGGCACAGTCCAAGGATCTTGACATGCTCCGACTGCATCCCGGCCGTCGGTTCGCACTCGCTGACGATCAGGGTGACCAGGTCGAACGAGTCGTCGTCGGCCCGGCTGCGGCCACCGGTGACGGTGTACAGCCGGTCCGGATCCCCGATGTCGACGGGCCGGCGGATCATGACGGTGAACTCTCCTGGAGGGGAGTGCTGCGCGGCTCGGCCCGCAGATGTTCACCGATCTGCTCGACCAGCTCGGTCATCTGGTGGCCCACCACACCGGGATCGGCGCCGTCCTCGGCCACCACCGCGAGATGGGCGCCGTCGCCGGCCTCGACGATGAAGAGCAGACCGCCGTGGAACTCGGTCATCGAGTGCCGTACACCGCCGGTGCCGTTGCCGAACTCCACCGAGGCGCCCTGGGCGAGCGCCTGGATGCCGGAGCAGATGGCGGCGAGCTGATCGGCCTGATCGAGGGTGAGATGGCGGCTCCAGCAGAGTTTCAGCCCGTCACGAGAGAGCACCAGGGCATGCCGCGTGCCGGGGGTGCGTTCCAACAGGCTCTCGAGGAGCCAGGTCAGGCTGTTGTCAGTGGTCTGCTGCATGGTGTGCGTGGGGCGGGTGTTGCTGTCCGGTGAACCGGTCACCAGCCCGTGCCTCCAATCTCGCGTTCGGGTGGGGGATGGGCGCCGAGTCCCCGGGCGCCGTACGGGGAGAGCGCGGCCCTGGGGCCTGTCCGGCGGACAGGCCCTAGTCGGCCGGTATGCCGGGTATGTCGCCGCCTGCGGACGGGCTCCGTCCTTCGGACGTGCTTCCGGTCGCGGGCGTTCCGGTCGTGGACGTTTCCGTCGCGGGCGTTCCGCTTCCCGCAGGGCCGTCGGCGGGGCGCCGCGCGCGGTGGAAGGCTCCGAACTGGGAGCCCGCGTCACGGCCGGGGCGTGTCTCACCGGACTCGGACCCGGTTTCCGGCTGCGGCCTGCCACGGTCGGCTGCGGCCATGGTGCGTCCCGGCGGGCGCACCGGCAGACCGTTGGGCGTCGCCACATTGGGCCCGTCGGCAGGGACGGACAGGTCGGCGAGGAACTCGTCGGCACCACCGGCCACGGACCGGAGCGACGAGGAGGGCGGAAGCGTGGAGGTGGGCGGCGCGGCGGTGACCGCCGGTCCGGCGGGCGCC
>NZ_FMDK01000338.1 GCF_900091995.1 Streptomyces sp. MnatMP-M17 | reverse complement strand
ACCGGTGGCGCGATGGGCGGTGGCGCGGGCACTTCCGGCGGTACGGCCGGTGGGCGCCGGTTGGCGGGCGAGACCGGTGGCATGGTCGCCGGCCGGGCACAGCAGTCCGGGACGGCCGGTGGCCGGCCCTTCACACCTGGCGGCTCGGGCCTGGTCCGTGGTGCCGGAGCAGACGGTGGAGCCCGTTCCTCGCAGGCCGGCCGCGGTGGCATGGTGCCGCATCCCACGCGGCGTGGCGCTCGCCGTCCCGAGGACGAGGACGGACAGCGTCCCGACTATCTGACAGAAGACGAAGAGACCTGGCAGCAGGGCGGCCGTCGTATCGTGCCGCCGGTCATCGACTGAACCGTCGCCATCCGCCCCTGCCCGAATCCGGTGAGAAGGACCGTACATGCGCGCCAGCAGCATCCGAACCGCTCGGTGGAACGTGCTCATATCCGGCTCTCTGGGCCTGCTGCTGGCGGGCGTGGCGGCCACTCCGGCCCACGCCGAGACGGTCCGCTCCAGACAGTGGCACCTCGACATCATGAAGGCCGAGGAGATGTGGCGGACCAGCACGGGCGAGGGCGTCACGGTCGCCGTCATCGACTCGGGTGTAGACCCGGAGCCAGACCTCGAAGGGCAGGTGCTGCCCGGCAAGGACTTCTCCGTGAAGCCTGGGGACGAGCGGGACGACATCAGCAACCATGGAACGGGCATGGCGGCTCTGATCGCGGCCACGGGTAAGAGCCATGGCGGGGACGGGGCCTTCGGTCTCGCGCCCGGAGCGAAGATCCTTCCCATCAGAGTGGATCTCAGCGCCGGTAGGCAGGGCGACGAGAAAGAGGCGGAGGCCATTCGGTACGCGGGCGATTCGGCAGCGAAGATCATCAATATCTCGCAAGGCGGGCTGTACGACGGTGCTGCCTCCCGCGAGGCCGTGAAGTACGCGCTCGGCAAGGGCAAACTCATCTTCGCCGCCGTCGGCAACGACGGGAGGCACGGCGCTCCCAAGTATCCCGCGGCGACGCCGGGCGTCATCGGTGTAGGGGCGGTCGGCAAGGACCTGAAGGCGACCGAGGAATCACAAACCGGTCTCCAGGTCGACCTGGTCGCTCCGGGCATCGACATCATCAACGCCTGCGCTGGTGAGACCGGCCTGTGCAACACCAGCGGCACCAGCGACGCCAGCGCCCTCGCCTCCGCGTCCGCCGCCCTCATCTGGTCCAAGTACCCGGACTGGACGAACAACCAGGTGCTGCGCGTGATGCTCAACACCGCCGGCGGTCCTACCAGCGGCGCCGAGCGGAACGACTATGTCGGTTATGGAATGGTCCGCCCCCGGATCGCCCTCACCGATCCCGGCGATCCCGGCCCGGCCGATGAGTACCCGCTGCCCGACCTCGCGGCAGCCGCCTCCAAGGCGCCTTCGCCCGAAGCGTCCAAGGAGGCGGGCGGCGGTGCCGAGGACGGCAAGGGTGACGAGACTCAGCCGCCCGCACCGGCCGCCGCGGCCGACGACGGTGGCAACACCGGGCTCTGGATCGGCCTGGGCGTCGGCGCGGCCCTGCTCATCGGCGCCGCCGTCGCCGTACCGCTCGTACGCTCCCGCCGTCGTGCCGCCGCGCCTGCGCAGCAGCCCCCGGCCTTCGCGCCCGTCCCGTACCAGCAGACTCCGTACCCGCCTCAGCAGTCGCAGCAGTCGGGTCCACCGCAGTACGGGCCTCCGCAGTACGGGCCGCCGCCCCAGCAGTATCCGCAGCAGCAGCCGAATCAGGCACCACAGCAGTACCCGCCGTACGGTCCACCGCGGCCATAACGGATTCGCGTCGCCGTCTCGGCTCTTTCGGTTCGGTCTCAACCTTTTCAGTTCATTCAACGGGGAAGCCATGTCGTTCGACGAGGAGTGGGCATCCGCCCGCACCGATGCCACAGCCAATACCGCTATGCGGCTGAACAGGGTTCCCGACGAGGGATCGGGCGGGGGCGGGAGCGCCGATCTGAGCGTCAGCCAGGACAAGCTCGGGGAGATTGGGAGCGCGGCGTATGCGCTGCACGGACGGCTCAAGTCCGACGGCAACCACGCCGCCGGCAGCACTTCCGACGCGGCGACGATGATGACCGTCAACAACTTCCGTACCGGCGCCGCGATGCGGACCGTCCATGACACCTGGAGCTCGCAGCTCGGCACACTGCTCGACGCGTGCGCGAATATCTCCAACCACCTGGACTACAGCGCGGCGTCGCACGCGCGAGAAGAGCAGGAGATCACGGCCGCTCTGGCGGCGTCCAGGATAAACGAGTACTTCAAGTAGCCGCGGGGTAGTGATGCTGACCTTCAACGATGTGTACCACGCTCCGCTGGACAAGCTGAAGTCGGCGGCGGACGACTGGTCGGAGATGACCACCAAGCTGGAGACGCTCGCCGAGGACGCGCGTACGACCATGGCGGCCAGGGCCAAGGACGACTACTGGCGAGGCGTCAACGCCGAGGTCACCAAGCCGTTCGTGGACAAGACGGCCAAGGAGTTCGACGACGCGGCGAAGGCGGCCAAGGGCATCAAGCTGATCCTGGCGGACGGCTACGAGGCGTTCAAGAAGGCCAAGGACGACCTCAAGAAGCTCATGGACACGGACGCGCCGGCCCAGGGCCTGGTCGTCACCGCCCATGGCCGGGTCGAGGCCCGGTATCCGCTGGAGAAGGACCAAGGGGCCCGCCACGACCCCGACTTCAGCGAGATGCTGCGCACGCAGAACAACAAGATCGACGCGATGCAGCGGCGTATCGACGCCGTCGTGGAGACGTGCGACGACGCCGATGTGGCCACGGCCAACGCGCTCACGGCGAACATCACCGCCGATCAGCACAACTTCAGCGCGCCGAAGTACGACAGCCTGGACGCCGAAGAGGCACAGCGCGCCGTCGACCTGGCGAAGAAGGGCCGTGATCTCACCCACGCCGAACTCCAGCAGCTCAACGAACTGCTGGCGGACAACCACTCGTCACGCGAGTTCTCCAGAACGTTCTACGAGGGCCTCGGCCCCGAGGGATCCCTGAAGTTCTTCGGCCAGTTGGCCACGGACACCTACGACTACTCCGAACTCGACGAGGAACGCCTCAAGGACGTCCAGGCGCTTCAGCGGAACCTGGGTCTCAACCTGGCCACCGCCACCGGCCCCACGGGCGAGAACGACCCGTGGACGCAGAAGTGGTCCGAGGACATGCGACGGCTCGGCACCGAGCGCATCCCGCTGATCAGGAACGACATGAATCCGCCGTTCGGATATCAGCTCCTCGGCGGGATCATGCGGTACGGCAACTACGACCCGAAGTTCCTGAATCCGATAGCCGAACATGTGGTCCAGCTGCACCAGAAGGACCCGTACATGTTCGCCGACACGAAGTCGATGGGCGGCTGGCAGAAGAACCTCTTCAATCCGTCCGGTGTGAACGGTTCCGGTTACGATCCGGTCGTCGGCATGCTGGAGGCGCTCGGGCACAGTCCGGAGGCGTCGAAGCAGTTCTTCTCCGCCGAGCCCACGGCCTACAACGAGGACGGCACCGTCAACACGGGTGCTGACGCAAACCTCGGCAAGGGCAAGGACGGCCGTCCCATCGAGAGCTACCTCGACTACTTCGCCAGCGAGGAGTACGAGTCGTTCCCCGACATCGACGGTCATGATCCCGACGACGCGGCCAAGTCCATGGCGTATATGCCGGACGCGCTGGGCCATGCCCTGGAGTCCGCCACGCTCGGTTATTCCTGGGACAGCCCGGATCCGAACGCCGTCCGGGACGGAACGAATTCCGCCATTATGGAAAAGGTCGCCGAAAAGTACGGTCAGGACCCAGGTCTGCTCAAGCACCAGGAGGCGCTGGCGGACAGCATGGGCCATATGGGAGCCGGCTATATCGACGACATCAACTGGGCGCTGGAAGAGAACCTGGAAGGCAGTATCTTCGCGCCGGACAAGAATCCGGACGCCCATGCCGAGTTCGGCCGGGACAACGCCCGTGGTTTCCTCAGTGCCCTGGGCCAGCACCCTGACGCGTACGCGTCCGTCACCACCGCCGAGCGGATCTACACCACCAGCATGCTGGAGGCGACGGTGGGCCCGGACGGCCGGCCCGACCAGGGCGCGGCGCGGGCGGCCGTGGGCGTCGGCGCCGAGGTCCAGGGAATGCTCGACCAGTCGCGTGCCGATCAGGTCGAGGCAGAGGGCCTGAAGCTGCACGAGGAGTACGAGAAGGCACAGCAGCAGCGGTCCGCCTGGGTCGAGTTCGGCACGACCACCGCGATCGCCGCCGGAGTCGCGTTTCTGCCGGCCACCGCCGCCGTCGGAGCGGCGGCCATCCTGGTGCCGCTGGCCGTCGACACGGGCAGCGGAGCGCTGGAGCAGATCGCCGGTCAGGTCATCGGCGACTGGTCGGACGGTTCCATCGACGAGCACAAGGAAAAGATCGAGGAGCTGACCCGGGAGGAGAAGACGACCGTGTTCCGGGCCGGTGAGCACAGTGCGGAGGCGCCCATGAAGTACTTCCGTGACAAGCACGGCATCGATATGAACAGCGAATTCGGCAGGGATCTCCGGGACTCCGTCGATCTCGGTTATGCGAAGGGCAATGACCGGGAGAACCAGCAGGGCAATGATCCCGAGACCGGCTGAGACAAGAGAAAGAGCGAGAGCTGTGAGGATACGGAACATCGCACGGACCGTGGGTGTCGTGCTGGCATTCGGCCTTGGTGCATCGGCGTGCGGCGGCGGCGAGAGCGAGGAGCCTCGCTTCGTTGCTGCCGGGAAGCTCTGTGGTTCCGTGTTCTCCGACGATGCGGTGGCTGCCGTGGAGAGCGCGATCGGCGACACGAGCTTCTTCGCGAGCGGTGACGACAAGCTCGGCAAGGTGGCCACCGCGGTCAAGGATCTCTACGCGGACGGGCAGAGCGTGTACACCAGCGCCGGCGAATTCTGCAAGATCAAGGGCGAGAAGCGTGGTTCCGGGCGCATGAACATCAGCTTCGGCTTCTACAAACCGGAAGACGTCTTGGACAACCGTCACTCGGCGAGCCAGCGGCTCTACGAACTCGGTAAGCAAGCCGTGGCCGGAGCCAAGAATTCCTCGCTCCGCTTCGAGTGTGTGAGCCCCCAACTGGACGGCTCGGACAAGGATCCCGCACGCATCGTGGGCCTGATGAGCTTCAGGGAGCGTGACGTGCCGGAGAGCCAGGCCCTGCGCGAGGACAATCTCACCGTCCTCCACGCGGCGTCATTCGCCCTGGCGAAGAAGCTGGAGTGCGAGAACAACGGAGGGCTTCCGCAGAAGGCGGTACTCCGGCCGAAGCCCGAGCCCGATCCTTCGCAGGAGTCGCCCTCGCAATACCGCTGAGGATCTTGCCGTATCCCGCCCGGACGAATTTCTCGTCCGGGCGGGACAGCAGAGGCCGTGGCGGGAATCGAACCCGCGTAACTCGCTTTGCAGGCGAGTCCCTGAACCACTCGGGCACACGGCCAGGTCTCTGGCATGTTGTTCGGTTTCTTGGATTTCTGCGGTTTCTTCAGTTTCTTCAGTGGGTCCCTGTTGCTTCACTCGACCGTAGAGCGGCGGCGGGCCGGGCTCAAGGCGGGTGGCGGTGGTGCAACGCGACTGCCACACTCCGTTCACGGTCGTACGACCAAGGGACCAGCCCGGATCCGTCACCTGACAGGGATCAACCAGGGAATAGGCCCTTACGCTGTGCCTATGACCACCCTGGAACCGGGCGGCGCCGATGTCGCTCCCGTCGACCGTGACGCCGTGCTCCCGACGTCCGACGAGGCCCATGGCCAGGGTGGTGTCCTGGGTCCCGTGCACCGGGCCCTCAGTATCGGCATCGTCTCCGTCGTCCTGCTGATCGCCTTCGAGGCGACCGCCGTCGGTACGGCCATGCCGGTGGCCGCGCGGGAGCTGCACGGGATCGCGCTGTACGCCTTCGCCTTCTCCGCGTACTTCACCACCAGCCTCTTCGCCATGGTGCTCTCCGGGCAGTGGGCCGACCGCAGCGGGCCGCTCGCGCCGCTCGCCACCGGGATCAGCGCCTTCGGCGCCGGGCTGCTGCTCTCCGGCACGGCGGGCACGATGTGGCTGTTCATCGTCGGTCGCGCCGTCCAGGGACTCGGCGGCGGGCTGGTCATCGTCGCGCTGTACGTCGTCGTCAGCCGCGCCTATCCGGAGCGGCTGCGGCCCGCGATCATGGCCGCGTTCGCCGCGAGCTGGGTGATCCCGTCCGTCGTCGGGCCGCTCGCCTCCGGCACCGTCACCGAACATCTCGGCTGGCGCTGGGTCTTCCTCGGGATCCCGGCCCTGATCGTGCTGCCGCTGGCGCTCGCCCTGCCCGCGATACGGCGCATGGCCTCCGGGCCCGCCGATCCCTCCGCGCCGCCCGTCGCACTCGACCGGCGCAGGATCCGGCTCGCGTTCGGGATCTCGCTGGGCGCCGGGCTGCTCCAGTACGCGGGCCAGGAGCTGCGCCCGCTCTCCCTGCTCCCGGCCGCCGCCGGCGCGGCGCTGCTCGTTCCCGCCGTCCTCGGGCTGCTGCCCGGCGGCACCTGGCGGGCGGCGCGCGGACTGCCGTCCGTCGTGCTGCTGCGCGGTGTGTCCGCGGGCTCCTTCATCGCCGCCGAGAGCTTCGTACCGCTGATGCTCGTCACCCAGCGCGGACTGTCGCCGACGATGGCCGGGCTCTCGCTCGCGCTCGGCGGCGCGACCTGGGCGCTCGGCTCGTACATCCAGTCCAGGCCGCGCATGGAGCCGTACCGCGAACGGCTGATGGCGGGCGGCATGGTGCTGGTCGCCGTGGCCATCGCGACCGCGCCGAGCGTGCTGATCGAGGCCGTACCGGTCTGGATCGTCGCAATCGCCTGGGGCGTCGGCTGTCTCGGCATGGGCGCGGTGATCGCCTCCACGAGCGTGCTGCTGCTCAAGCTGTCCTCGCCGGAGGAGGCCGGCGCGAACTCCGCCGCGCTCCAGATCTCCGACGGACTGTCGAACGTCCTGCTGCTGGCGGCGGGCGGCGCGGCCTTCGCGGCCCTGGGCGGCGGCGCGGTGGGTGGCCACACCGCCTCGGCCGTGACCGGCGCCG
>NZ_FMDK01000303.1 GCF_900091995.1 Streptomyces sp. MnatMP-M17 | reverse complement strand
CCCACGGACGGGCCCACCGCCAGCGTCCCCGGCGATCCGGCGCCCACGCCTGAACGTTCCGTCAGGCCCATCCGCCGGCGCAGTCCCCGGGCCGCCACCGCGATCTGCTGGGCGGTGAGCCGGCCGCCCGCGTGACCGGGCAGCGCGGGATCGTGGACGACGAACCGGACCGTGTCACCGACCCGGGCGATCACCGGGATCCCGGCCCGGGTGAACCTGCCCATGGTGGTGGTGACATGGCCGACATGTGCGTTCAGTACCACAGGACGCGGCGGCACCTTCCAGGAGCCCAGTACGTCCAGCACCGCCTCGACCGCGCACTCCTCCAGCGTCTCCTCACCGATGCCGTCCGGGATCTCGGCCTGCCGGCGCCTTGTCTCGTCCCGCAGCCAGGAGCCCGGCAGGAACAACCGCCAGCTCACCGGGGTGTTGAGGGACTCCGAGGCGTACCACACGCCGAAGGCCCGCTGTCCGCGGAAGGTTCCCAGAACGGGATCGAGGACCTGGTCCACACCGACCGACAGATCGCCCGCCTTGGGGATCGGCATGGGATGCACCACCCAGGCCTGCGGCGGACTGAGCCGTGAGAGATGGCTCGCCAACGCCTCCCGGACGGGCTTCCAGTCCCAGGTGGAGCTGCTGATGAAGTGGTGCATGCTCTGTTCGGCCGCCGAACCGCCCATATGCGCGGCTATGTTACGGATGGACTTGCGGCCCTGGGTCTTCAGCGACCCGAGCAGATACAGCTCGCCTTTGCGCCGCTGGTCCCTTCTCGGGAAGGACGCGAACAGCACATCCGCCAGCTCCCTGGTCGCCGCCTCCCGCAGATCCCCGTGCTCTTCGACCGCCATCCGCCACCGGGCGCCGGCCACATCATGTACGGCCGCCGCACCCTCATCGAACGACACGGTCACTGTCTCCCCTTCTGGTGCTGAGATTTCGGTCCCGCTCAACACTGTCCGACCGGGCGCGCCGCGCCGAGGTGTGCCCACGCCCTAACAGGGCCTCCGTCCGGTGGTGGGAACACCTCGGGCACGTCAGCGCCTCCGGCCCGTCCGGCACGGCCCAGGTGCCGAGGCCACACCGGCCACACAGGTGTCGGTCGACAGGCTGCGGACCTGACGGTGCCGGGCGTCCCGGCTCCGTACCCGTTGCCGGCGTCTACGCGGCGAAGGTGGCCGGTTCGCCGATATGGGCCGCCGC
>NZ_FMDK01000009.1 GCF_900091995.1 Streptomyces sp. MnatMP-M17 | reverse complement strand
CGGGACCGGCGGGACCAGTTCGCCGCCGCGCTGCGGCGCGGGGGCCGGCCTCCAGTCCGGGGCGACCGACGCCCAGCCCTCGGGGCTGCGGGACAGGAGCTGCTCGCTGTAGGGGAACTGGTGCAGGACATGCCCATCCCGGGTGGCGAGCACCATGTTCAGGCACGGCGCCGGGCCGACGACCGGGAGCTCGCAGGCGGTGGCGACGTCGTGGGTCTCCCAGGCAAGGACGACCTCGTCCGCGGCGATGTTCGCGAGTTCGGCGATCCCGGCGAGCGCGTCCTGGCCGTCCTTGAGCGGCCGGACCCAGATCAGCCCGACCAGCTCGCCGCGCACCAGCGGCATCATCAGCGGGCGCGGCACGACCCCCTCGCCCAGCGACGCGGTGTACGTCTCCTTCACGACGCCGACCAGTCCGTCCCACATCCGCGCTTCCACGGGGCCCCCTGCCGTCTGCTGATCCGATCACCGCACCCTGCCATGGGGCCCAAGGCCGTGTCAGCGGGATGATCAGCCAGCCCGGCGACGGGATTCGACGCATGGCGGCCGGGGCGCCGCGGGTACCGTGGCGGCCCCAGCCTGTTACGGCCGTTCCTCTTGGGACACCGACGATGCGGGAAGGCGAAACGCATGCGCGATGACCAGGCCGACGACCCGGAGGCCACGCATCAGCGGCCCGACGGCGTCAGCGATACCACCGTCAAGGCTCTTGGCGCCCTGTCGAAAGCGCTGGAGACCACGGAACGGGCCCGCGGGCATCTGTACTCATTCCACCAGCTCACCGGCAGCGCCGACTTCGCCCTGGACGACGCCGTACGGCTCCTGCGCGAGGCCGGCCACCACGCCCACGCCGACTTGGTCCAGCGCGAGATCGTGGGCCGCAACGTCATCCCCGGCCACTGGACCTTCCAGATCATCGAGGCTTACAACCGCACCTACTACCGGCCTTTCACCGACATCGAGCAGCGCCTGCTCCAGGAACTCGCCCAGGGCCGTGAGCACCTGTACGAAGCAGAGGTGAAAGAGGCACGCAGAACTCACAGCCACCCCGGCCACACGTCGCATTCGGGGCGGTAGACCGAGTCCCGTGTTCTCGTCTGTCCCACACCTGTCGGCCAGGGCATCCTGGACCTCATCACCCAGCTCGTCCAGGGCATTTCCCAGACCGGCCAGTAAGCGCCCGGCGACCATTGCACCGGTCTCGGCGACGATCGCCGGGACGAGGACAGCGAGTCCACACATATGGCAACCGGTCAACGGAACACCCGTGCCGGGAAGGGAGCCATCAGCCCGACGCGGATCCAGCTCACCAACCGGTAACATCTGTTACCATCCGGGTATGGCTAAGACACAACTCGGTGCCCGAGTCGATTCCGAGATTGCCGAACTCGCACGCAAACGGGCCGTCGACCGGGGCCTGGCCCTGGGGGACTACCTCGCCCAGCTCGTTCTTGAAGACGCGAGCGGCCTGCGTACACGCGCGATCGGTGCCGCTGAACGATTCCTCGACGAACATCAGCACGTTTTCGACGAGGCCGAGAAGCCGACGGCCGCCCCGGGAGCCCACGCCGCGTAATGGACCCGCACATCGACGTCTCCTGGATCCTGCAGGTCGCCGAACTCGCCGGCGCGGGCGACCCCGCACCCGACGACTACGGAGTCCCCGTCGCCGCCTGCGCCCGCCACCGCGCCGAACTCCTCGAACAGCCCGTCTACGACGGCCCCTACACGCGCGCCGCAGCCCTGGTACACACCCTCGGACGCTGCCGCTGGCTCGAACACTCCAACCTCGCCGTCGCCGCCGCCACCGGCGTCATGTACCTGGAAGCCTCCGGCATCACCGTCAAACCCGCTCACGAGCACGCCACCGCACTACGCGACCTCCTCCTCACCCCCGCCTGCACGGCCCGCGACATCGCCTCCCTCCTGCGCACCTGGCCCACAACCTGACAGAGAGCACGGCAGGGGCTGGGCGGCATCGAGGCGGACCGCGAACGCGCTGGCCGACCGGCGCCGAGCCGGAGATCGCCGAGGGGCACCTGGCCCGCGCCGGACAACACCGCGAGTACGCCGCCAACAACCGCGAGTACGCCGCCCTGCTCACCAGCCAGTCCGACGCGTAGAGGCGGGCGGAGACCAGCGAGGACGTCCACCCGTCAATCGCCCCACCGAACCAGAGGATCGCCCATGCCCAAAGCACAGCCGAAGCAGCTCACAGAGGCAGTAGCGCAGAAAATCATGGTCGGCTACCAGGGCGGACTACCCAGGCGGGGATCTTCGGGGAAAGATCATTCGGCGGATCCTGGGCGGGGCACCACGACCGCACCCTCGCTTCAGGCACCGCCGCTACGCAATCGCATCCGTCGACATGAAACCAGGGCAACCCCGCAATGACCCGATCCGCCGCCGCAGAATCGAGGACACGTGACCGACAGGGGATGCTCGTGATCGACTTGCCGTTCGGCCAACCCGGCCGCTTCTGGCGGGGCAATCTGCACACCCATTCCGACCGGTCTGACGGCGCGCTGTCGCCGGAGGAGACCGGGCGCCGCTACCAAGAGGCCGACTACGACTTCCTAGCCATCACCGATCACTTCCGGGCCAAGTACGGGTTCCCGCTGACCGACACCCGGCCGCTGCGCATTCCCGGCTTCACCACGTTGCTGGGCGCCGAACTGCACGCTCCGCGCCCCGAGTTCTCCTCGGAGTGGCACATCCTGGCCGTGGGGCTGCCGCTGGGCTTCCCGCCCCCAGAGCCCGGCGAGAGCGGCCCGGACCTCGCACGCCGGGCCCGGGCCGCCGGTGCCTTCGTCGGCATGGCCCACCCCGCAGCGGGGCTGCTCACCGAGGCCGATGCCGAGAGCCTGGATGCGGCCCATGCTGTCGAGATCTACAACGCGCTCTCGGCCCGCGAGGACCGGGGCGACAGCTGGCACCTGATGGATATTCTGCTCAACCGGGGCCGTCGGCTGAGTGCCTACGCCGCCGATGACGCGCACTTCCAGCCGCAGGACCCGCCGGGCTGCGCGGCCTGGGTCCAGGTGCGCGCCGAGTCCCTCGCCCCGGAGGCGATCCTGGCTGCCCTCAAAGCCGGCCACTACTACTCGAGCACCGGGCCCGAACTGCACGACGTCCAGATCAATGACGGCGTCCTCACGGTGCGCTGCTCCCCGGCGCGCAAAGTACTGGTCACCGGCAGCACTCCGGGCGCGCGGGTGATCGAAGGTAAGGCCCTGGTCGAGTGCTCTGTGCCGGTGGCGATGTTCGGGCGCGGGTTCTGCCGCGTCACCGTCGAGGACGCCAGCGGAGGCCGAGCCTGGAGCAACCCGATCCATCTGGCCCCCGCCCCGCAGCCCGAGCCCTGACCGTGCCACGGCCACCGGCTGGCAGACCCAAAGTACACCGACGAAAGGAAGGCTTCATCATGCTCTGGCCCGCGCTCCGACTGCTCTCCCAAGGAGAGCTGACGCCCGACCAGCTTCAGCGGCTGCTGTCCGTGCTCCAACTCGACGAGGTTCCTCGCACCGAAGGGCCCGGAGCGGCGAACAGCATCGCGCACTGCTCCTTCACCGACAGCACCGGCACCCGCCTCGTCCTAGACCTCGCGCGCACCACCGCGTCCGGCTGGGTGCTCGCCCTGTTCTTCGACGGGGAACCTCCCGCCGCCGACACCATCGACCGTCACCGGGTACTGCTGCGCGGTGCCGTCGAGCGGTTCGGCCTCACGCTCATCGAGGTCACCCCCGCCGCCACCGCCGACGAGGTCCACGTGGTGTCATCGCCGCCGAACATGCCCGAGCCCGCACCCGTCCGCTCGTGGGACCTGCCATACGAGGAGTTGGACCAGTTGTGGGCCCACGTCGGCCTCCGCCAGAACGACCCCCAGGAGGTGAAGGAGGTCAAGCTGCGCGAGGTGATGCGCACCCCGGCCTGGTCCGCCGCCCCACCCCTCCTGCGCCGCCAGGCCGAGGCATTCCTCCGCGCCACCTGACGTCGGCCAGCGGAGCCCGCGCCCGCTGACGGAGCCAAAATACGAATCGAACAGGGGGACTGCAATGAGTGAGCAGCCAGCCAACGAGCGGGGCACCTGGACGCCCCCACCGCTCACTTCCCAGGAACGCATCGAGCAGCAGCGCGTCGGCGAGGCGCTGCTGACCGACGACGGCCGGATCACCAACACCGGCCAGGCCAAGACCATCGCCATCCATGCCGTTGCCGAGCGGATGCGGTCCTCGACGCCCGAGCTCGTCCTGTCAGCGTTCGGCCTGGTTGTGGGGACCGACATGGCCCACCGCTTAGGTGACGGCCGCTACGTTCTGGTGCCGCACAACGAGCAGTACCCCTCGATGGGGGCGGACGTCGTGCACGTCGGAGACCTCGATGCGGCCAACCCCCGGCATGCCTCAGCCTCGGTGGTGCGTATGGACGATCCGCACGCCGAGGTCCTGGTCCGCTGGATCGCGGTCAGCGAGCTGATGGGATCCTGGTCGTACGGGTCCAACAACAACGTCCGAGTGCTGGCCCTGCAGGAGGCCAGCAGAGAGGAGTTCGGCCTCACCAACGTGCTGGAATGGCGGCTGGATCCGAAGACGCGCGCCGCCGTGGGCCTGGAGCTCGACTACAACCGCGATGCGCTGCGGGAGTTCCTGCGAACCCAGTACGCCATGACCCAGGACGTCCTCGCCGCCCGGGGCATCACCGAGCTGATCTCCTATCGGGCGTTGACCTGGCCGGAGGGCGCTCCGCATCCGGAGTGGGCCGACCTGAACGTCGGCGACAGCTTCCAGGCTCGCCACCGCCCGCTGGCGAGTTGGTCGGCGGACCGCCAAATCGTCGCCGACTGGCTCGAGCAGCGCGGCGGCCGCGCGGCGCTGCTGGTCGCCCGTAAGCCCGCGCAGGACATCTTGGCCATCCCCATGACCGGCATCGGGTTCTTCGGGCAGAAGGAGTGGGTCACGCTGCCGGGCAACGGCCCGACCACGCTGGACGGCATCTATTCCGGCACCGCCCCGGCTGCCGTGGAACAGACCGCGGCCAGCAGTATCCACCTCGGCGCCCCCGTCCTCGACGACACGCCGGACGCTCCAGCAGAACGGCCAGCGCCCGCCCTCGCGAAAGCCGGCGATCAGGCGCAGCCGCTCACCGTCGCCGCCCAGCTCGACCCCGCCGACCCGCTCGACAACCGCATCATCCAGATCCTCGCCGGCGAGGAGGAGTTCCCCAGTTGGTGGCCGCAGGACGACACCGGCTACGCCATCAGGCAACGCGACCTGGACTTCCTCGGCATCAACCCGGTCCAGATCAAGTGGATGCTCACCGGCGAGGCGCCCATGGGCATGACCCCAGAGCTCTACCAGCAGTTCGGCACGGAGATGCTGGAGGCGCTGCAACTCGACGGCATCCAACCGTCCCAGCTCGACATCCGACTCAAGGGCAGTGGTGCTGGCTTCTTTTCTGGTATCCACAAATCCCTGCCTCGCGAGGAGGACCTGCTCGGCAACCCGGTGGCTGCGCAGCGCCTGCGGGACTGGTTCGACGACGATCAGGACCGTCCCGCGCGCCCTCCGCACGACTCCATGTGGCGCCTCGGTCTCGATTCGGTGCCCAGCGACTTCGACCTCGACATCAACAGCACCGCCATCGTCCAGGCCGCCCGTGCGCACTGGCAGGCCAACCACCCCGACCGGTACCCGGGCGATTTCATGGGCGGCCACGGATACCTCGACAAGCAGACAGCGGTTGGCACCCTCCCCGCCCTGGGCGAGTGGGCGAGCCGGTGGGAGCGAACGCTGGGCCGGCAACTGTCCCTGGGGGTCTTCGAGTCCACCGGGCCGTTCGATGCGACCGTACTCGGCCGTGCTCTCTCCTCCCACTTTCTCGACACCGACTGGATCATCCACCAGCCGGATACCCCCATGGCCTGGCACACCCCCAGATCCAAGATCACCGATCTGAGTGCTCCCCCAGTTCTGGCGCCGCAACTGGCCAACACTTTCCGGCCCGAGAACTGGGCGGCATACAGCGACGCTCAACTCGGTGCACTCCAGGAACACAGTCAGCACGCAGCGGTCGAAGCCAGGGAGCGGGCACGCGAACTGCACCAGCAACACATCGCGCTGCGCACTGCCTTTGCCCAGCAGGACGGTGGAGCGGCGGTCACCCAGCTGCGCGCCCAGGGTGCGTCGGCCGAGACCGTCGAGCGGGCACGGGCCGCAGCCGTGCAGGACATCGCCTATGCCGAGCAGACAGCGGTGAAGTCTCAGACCGCTAGCGAGGCGGCTGCCGTCCGAGCCCAGGCGATCGGAAGCGAACTGCAGCGGCGCGCCGCGCTGTCACCACAGCAGCGCCGGACCGAGGAACTCGCCCGGCAGGCTCTCGCCCCACAGCGCACCGCGCCCCCGCCCGTGGCACCTCGGCGGCCGGAGCCCAAGCAACAACCGCCTGGCCAGAGCCGGTCGATGTAGCCGCAGCACGCAGCGGCCCCGTTATCCCTGGGGAACGGGGCCGCGAAGGCTCAGCGGACATCTTGACCTGCTTCTCCCTCAACTGCGGCGGCCCAGTTCGAGGTCGGCTCCTGGGCCCGACTTCCTGGGCATGGTGAAGGGCGCCGGGCCTGAGCGTGCGGCCGCTCCTCGACGTGTGTCCCTCCCGACTCCGGGAGGGACACACTGCTCTCTGTTCATGCCGAGGCTCGCGGCATTCGACCGGCCGCCGGTGGCTCTGCAACGCGCGGCCGTGGTGCCACTGCCGGGGCCTTTTGAGGAGGACCCGGACGCGAAACGGCACCGGGGGCCCCGGGCAGTGTCCTGGAGAGCTGGGCGGCGTGGATGTCCGCGGCGTCGGCGACCATACGCAGTGCGGCCACGTCGGCGGGAGCGAACTTGCCAGCCGCGACGGCTGCTTCGACGACCGCCTTCGCCCGTTCCGCGACCTCGTCGTAAGGGCCGGCCGCCGGGCCGGGCCCCCTGGAGAGGTCGTGCGGGGGTGCCCCTCTGCGTGGATGACGGCCAGGCGCGGAGGTAGGCGTCGTCGGGCTGCTGTCGGCTGGTGTCCACGAGACGCTTCAGTCCGGCACACATTCCGTCCGGCCGGGACAGCGTCGCCGCGGCGTCGAAGGATTCGGGCTCGGTGTTGGTGGGTGTGGCCATGGTTCCCTCCTTTACAGGGGTGGGCTCGCGGGCTGCTGCGCTGAGGACCGTCACGGGGAATCTCGGCCGGTCATCCCTACAGCGGCGGGTCGGCTGCCAGGGCGAGCCGGAGCGCCTCGGCCTCGGCAGGATGACGGGCTGGTGCGGTCGTCGTGTCCGAGGTGGCCAGGTACATCTCGAAGACCGCCTCGGCGCCCGGCGGAGGAGGCAGCGGCAGCGGCTCGTGTGTGCCAGTGGCGCACGCGGCCAGTTGGAGGCGTGGAGTGAAGGCGTGGAGCGTGTTGATCCAGTCGGCTTCGGCGAGTTCGCGTCCCGGTTCCTGTTCACCTGCGTAGGTGCGGATCCAGCCCGTGTACAGGGCGGTGAGGTGTTCCACAACTGGGGGGTGCTGGTACCAGCACGACGGGATCTGGTTGTGCAGTTCGAAGGTTCGCCGCAGCCAGTCCACCCATCCTGCGAGCTCGCGCAGCCGCTGTCGGCGCTCGGCCGGCTCCATGGCCTCCCACACCCAGCGGCGCTGTTCCGGCATTGCGGGAGGCGTGGGTGTGGGCCACAGTGCCGCCGGGTCCTCCAGGATGTCGGATACATCAGACATGATCGATTCCTTTCGTCGCGAGTTCCGGCGGGGTCTCGGGACTGGTCTTGTCGGCGGGAGGGAGTGCGGGGGCGGCGAGCAGCTTCTTGAGGTCCTTGTCGCGGAAGGTGAGACGCATTTTGACCTTGATGGGCGGGAGGTTGGAGTACTGCGCGATCGCGGTGAAGTCCGGGAGCTGCTGGAGGGAGTGCACGGGGGCGAGGTCTGTCTCGGTGAGTGAGGTGTTGGTGGAGTGCTCTCCGCGCGAGCGGCCGTAGGAGGTGCGTTCGACTTCGGTGCGTCCGTAGAGGCCGGAGAAGTAGCGCAGGGTCTCCAGGTCGCCGCAGCCGGGCAGCAGCATCCGCAGACCGGACGCAGACAGTACGGTGTTGGCCTTCTGGGTACCGAGCCGTTCGCGGAGCTGGGAGAGGTCGTGCCACACGGTCAGGACGTCGATGCCCATGCCACGGCCGGTGGTGAGGATGTTCGGCAGCCGGGGGTAGCGCAGCATGTTGCCGGCCTCGTCGACCAGGACGCCCAGGGACGGGTCGAGCGGCTTGCCGGTGGTGTTGTAGCGGACTTCGGCGCCGTGGATGATCGAGGCGATGATCGAGGTGAGCAGGGGGGCGAACCGCTCGGCGTCGGCTTCGCTCGCGATCAGGCAGACGGTGCCGTTCTGGTCGAGCAGGTCTTCAACGGTGAAGTCGGTGCTCGCGCAGGTCTCGCGTACTTCCTCGTCCGCGTAGACGCGGGCCAGGACGTTGAGGCTGAACTGGATGGAGCCGATGCCGTCCTCGTGCAGGCGCAGCCAGGGGGAGGTGTAGTCGTCGGCGACTTCGGTGTAACCGCGCTGGAGGAGGACTGCGCGTACGTGGTCGACGGCGTCCTTGCCGAGCCCGAGCCAGCGACGCATGGCGTTGATGCCGCCGCCGGAGAGGTTGGCGGCCAGCAGGACGCCCTTCAGTACATTCTTGGCCTGGTCGATCCAGGGGGCGGCGCGCTTGTCGTCGCCGGAAGAGGACGCTTCTGCCATCCATGAGGCCATCCGGTCGGCGGCCTTGGCGTCGACGCAGTAGTCGACCGGTGACCACCGCTGGGTGGGCCGGCCCGGGATACCGGCGGGGGCGATCACCCATACCGGGCCCATCTGGCGACGGCGGGCGTAGATGATGTCGAGGTCTGCGGCCTTGGTGGTGGTGACGACCAGCGGGCCCTGCCATTCGGCGGCATTGGGCAGGACCAGTCCGGTGGTCTTCGACGACCCGGGCACGCCGAACACGGTCGCGGAGATGTTGGGCTGCGCGGCCACGATCTTCTTCGTGCGTTTTCCGCGCCCGGCGGTGATGCGGTTGGCGCGCTTGAGCGGATCCTGCGGGGCGGCGAGTTTCCGCTCGATCTTCGGTCCGCCCCATTGTGCGCCGCCTGTGCTGCTGCCTCCGTAGTTGAGGGCGCTGACGGCCTTGACGACCAGGGTCAGCAGCATCACGACGATCAGGGCCACCAGCACGTAGAACAGCCAGGCGGGCGGCGCCGGATGGTAGACGGCTCCAGGTCCGCGTACGAGAGCGGTCAGCACCGTGGTGGGGATGGACTCGTCGCTGCTTGCCCACCCGCGGCCCGACAGCGCGCCGGAGAGCGGCCCGGCCGCGAGGACCGCGCCGCCCAGCGCGGCGGCCAGGCCAGCGCCGTACGCCGCGAGCAGGGTGTTGTCGTCCAGTCCACCGAAGCGGTTTGCGCCGCCGGCCATCAGATCACCATCTTCTCGTCGGTCTCGAAGAGCTTCTCCTCGGTGTGGGAGAGGATCAGCTGGACTGCGTGAGAACCGCCGCCGCGGCCGACCTTCCACAGTGCGCGGCCCCGTTGTCCGGCGCCCCAGGAGCCGATGAGATCGCACTCGGCGTCGGTCAGGCCGATTACTTCGCGGGTGATCTGGAGCGGTCGGGTGTCCTGGGCAAGCTGGATACGGGTCTCGCAGGAGGAGATGAGGTCCTTGGCGATGTTCACGGCCTCGGACCCGGCCGCGCCCACGCTCTCGAAGTCGGACAGGCGGTGAGTGGCCAGGACCTGGATGGTGCCGGTCGCGCGGGACAGCCGCAGGTCGGCGTCGATCTTCTTGACCATCGACGCGCCGCCGGAGCGCATCTGACGCCACAGCTCGTCGCGTACGACGATCCAGGGCCGGTGTCCTGGCCGGTCGATGGCGGCCTGGGCCCAGGAGGACACGCAGCTCAGGACCATGGCGACGGTCTCGTCGCCGTACTGCTGGAGGGCGGAGATGTCCACCGACTGGATCGGGGCGTCCCAGTCGAGCCCGATGCTGGTCTCCTGGTCGAACAGGCCACCGAGGTGCCCGGTGACCATGCCCCCCAGAGCGGAACGGATGGACGCCATCTGTTCGCGGGCACGCTGAACCTCACCGTCGCGCACCCGGAGTTCGTGGGCCATGTCGGGGGTGGGGTCTCGGAGCTTGTCGTAGACCAGCGGGAGGGTGGGCACCGTGAGGCTGCTCTGCCCGCGCAGTTCGCCGGTGATCTCGCGTACGGCGACGTCCAGGGCCTCTTCCTCCTGGGGCTGGAGGTTCCGCTTGAGCTGGAGTTCCAGCAGAGCTTTGAGAAGGGTGAGGCGGCGGCGGTGGATCTCCTGCATCCGTGATTTCAGCTCGGCCGGGTTCTTGACCAGGTCGAGGCCGGAGCCGAGCGGGCCGGCGTCCAGCGGGTTGAGCCGTCCCGGCAGGCCAGGTCCGAGCCGTACCGGCTCGACTCCAAGGTGCCGGCACAGCTCCTGGTACTCGCCCTTGACGTCCCCGGCGATCAGCGTGCGGTGCCCGAACGCCATCAGGCGGAAGCACAGCGCTTTAACGTGCGCGGACTTCCCCGAACCGGGGATGCCCGTGATCATCACGTTCGGGTTGGTGACCAGGCCCTCCTTCACCCATACGGACGGGTGTGCGCTGAACGCCTGCGTGGTCAGGGTGTTCTGCCCGATGTATGCGCCGACCGGCGGCAGCGTCGCCGCGTGCAGGAACGGGTAGGCGCCGGCCGCCGTGGGGACGTCCGCGCGCACCACTTCGGTACGTGGCAGGGACGCGGCCCGGCCCGCGTACGGCTGCGGCCAGCCCTTTCTGGGGGCGATCCGCATCACCGTGTCGGGGTTCTCCAGCAGCCGGGCCCGGCGCTGTTCGCGCGCGCTGAGCTGCGCGGGCACCTCGGCGGAGGGCCTACGGTCCAGGCCGCTGGCCTCACCGATACCGGCGGCCTCCAGCAGAGTGTCGCCCCCGGTACGGCGACGGTTGCGCAGTCCCATCAGAATCCCATCCGTCGGTCGGGCAGCCCCTGGCCAAGCGGCAGCGCTCCGGCCGCGAACCCGACATCCTGCGCGCCCCACATGCGCCGCAGTTCCAGACCGGACGCGGCGGCATCCGCCTGGAGCTCGGCGCAGGCGGTCTCCAGCTCGCCGGGGTCGGTGACCGTGACCGCCAGTACGGCGGTCATTCGCACCACGCCCTGGCCTGCGGCCCGGGCGGCATCCTGGGCCCGGGCGAGCTGGGCCTCACGGCGCTCGTCCTCGCTCTCGTCCCGGCCCGTCTTCGCCCGAAGCTGACGGGCCGAATTCCGCTTGGCCTTCTCCCGGGCCAGCTCCTGGCGGGCCCGGCGCGGGCCGATCGGCTCGTACACCAGCGACATGGACCGACGTGCGTTCTGCCGGGGCCGCAGCAGCGGCTGGAGGAACGTCGCGTACACCTCGGACTGCGGCCAGGTCCGCACCTGGTAGGACACGGTCCATGCGCCGTCGTGCTGGTAGGTGCCCCAGCCCGTCTCGGCGGCGCCCGGCCCGGCGAGCGCGGGATCGACACCAGGCTCCAGGCCCTCCCATGCGGGCGCCTGGGCCGCCGTGGCCCGGGTCGCGAGCATGAGCTGGGCCTCGGGGTCGTAAGCGGTACGAACCGTCATGGCGACCTTGCGCGGTGAGAGCCACTCGACGACCTGGAGGCTCGCACTGCTCAGCGCACCGTGCATCGCGTGGAGTTCCCGTACGAGTACGGCGGCGGCCCCGATCTGGCCACCGCCGGCCCCCTTGACGGCCAGCCGGGCTCGCCCGGCCGACAGGGTCACCGACAGATAGGTCTCACGGCTCGTCGCCGCCGGACCCGCCCCCTCCATCAGCTCCGACAGCGCGGTCACCGCCGCCCCCGGCGCGTCGGGCGTGATGTGCTGAGCGGTCCACGACCGCAGTGCGGCGCCGTCGTCGGGCAGGCACCGCTGATGCACAGAGATTCGGACAACCGGAGAGTCCTCCGTACAGTACGAGCGCAGGAAACCCGCCCACGAGGCGACCCGCGACGCCTGCTTGTCGGTGTCCACCAGAGCCAGCCCGGGGAAGGTGATGCGGGCGACCGCAGTGTAGGTACCCGCCACCGGGTCATGGACGACGCCGAGCTGACCGCCCAGACCGTCCGGGGCTTCCAGGATCCGCAGCCGGGCCAGCACCCCGGGCAGGTCCATCGGCTGCTCCCCGGTCCGCTCGGAGCGCGGGGCGAACGCCCCGGACAGGAATATGTTGTGCTTCTTCGCCACGGCGATCTGATGCCTCACTGCGAGAACGATCCATTCATCGGCACTCAGCCCCATCACCCGCCCGAAGGCCAGCAGCAGGAGAACCAGGGAGACCGGCGCACACACCAGCGCGGCACGCCAACTGCCCAGGTTGATGGGGATGAGAGCGACCACCGAAGCGGCCGCGACCATCGCGAACCCCGGACCGGACAACCGGCCCATGAAACCGGACTTCTCGGACTGCCAGCCGCCGTACGAAACAGGCTGCGACATCTGCTATCCCTCCCTGGTCGGACGAGGCTGCTCCACCGTGGGAGCAGGAGCAGGAGCGGGACGGGGAGAGGGAACAGTCTCCGTCGGTGCGGGAGACGGCCCCGATGACGGTGCCGGTCCGGGCGAGTCCCCCACCGAACCGCCGGACCCTTTGTGGGGCGGAATGACGACATGCCGTCCACCGCCGCCCCCGTGGTCCAGACCGGCGTGCGCGGCCGTGTTGCCCATGCCGGACTCCAGCACGTCCTTGCCGGCCGTCAGAACCTGGAGCCCGAACCCAACCCCGGCAGCGACCTTGCCACCGAATCGGGCCCCGCCCGTGGCAGCACCGCCACCGGAAGCGGCACCCCCGCCCGTGGACGATGCCTGAACCGCGGCGTTGGAGCCGCTGTTCAGGGTCTGTGCGGTGTCCCGTTCCAGGGCCCGGGTGTAGTTACTGCCGCCACCGACCGAACCAGCACCGCTCATCTCCGGCCGGTAACCGCCGGTCATCGCGCCCGCGGACGATCCGACCGAACTCATCAGCCCGGAGGCGACGGAACTGCCGCCCCCGACCGTGGAAAACGTCATGAACTTGGCCAGCGCGGGCCACGCGAAGCAGGCGAGAACGAAAATCAGCAGGCCGACGAACATGTTCTGGGCGCCCTCGCTGTCGGTCGCGCCCATCGCGCCGAACCCGATGGCGAAGCAGAGCACGATCATCGGTTTCATCAGCACCAGCGCAATCAGCGCGTTACGGGCCTTGGGCCACCACTCGCTGGTGGCGTCCGAGAGCTGTCCGGCCAGCACGATGGGCATGGTCGCCACCAGAATCATGATTCCGGCCTGCCGCAGCAGCACCTCGATCCACAGTGCGGCGATGGCCAGGATGCACACGATGCCGATCACGATGATGACGCCGACCGCCGCCGCCGTTACGCCCTGTCCGCCGACCAGGGCGGTGACGGCGGTGGCCCCTCCACCGCCGCCGGTGATCAGGCCGCCGAACAGCTTGCCGAATTGCTCCTGCATCTTGGCCTCGGCGGTGCCTCCGCCGTCGAACGACTCGTTTATGATCCACGTGGACACGGCATCCGACCAGAGCAGAGCGGTCTGCGTGACCCCGAGGTAGACCGAGGAGATCACTGCCCACTTCACCAGCCCGACCAGCGCGGTCGCCGCAGGCTCACCACGCTGGCTGAGCCCCACCTTCCCGAACTGCAACAACAACAGAAATGCCGCGATCACTGCGGACAACGCGGTCATCATGCTGGTGACCGAACCGATTCCGACCTTCGTAAGGTCGATCGTGGACGCTGAGTTGAAGACCTTCGCGAACTCCTCCAGCAGCCATACAACGCCCTTGCCGATGTACCGGGCGATCTCCCGCACACCGTCGGAGACTGCCTCGGAGATCTGTCCGTAGACCCAGCCGACCGGTCCCTTCAGCGGAAGCCGGTACTTGTCGTACGCGTCACGTCTGCAGTCGAGGAACCGACCCCCCTTGTCGACGCAGGCGGTCATCATTTTATTGCGTTTGTCGAAGCCAGGCTCGTCCTTGGCATCGCTCTGGCGCCACTTCTCCAGCTTCCTGGTTTCAAATGCCTGACATGCCGCAGAGGCAGCGCTGGAGTCGCAGGGATCGAATCCCATCTCGTCGGGAGTGCGTTGGCGACAATCCTCGGCGCTGTACAGCAGGCAGTAGTTGCCCTTGCTGTCGACGCCGACGTCGCCCGCCCACTCCTCGGGCGGTTTCTTGGGACTGTCGGGACCGTAGTCGACGTGCCACTCTGGCTTGTCCGCCGTGACAGCGCTCGGCTGCCCAGCGACAGCGGGGGACGCTCCGCCCACACCGAGGCTCAAGCAAAAAGACAACGCCATCATGAAGCATAGGACACGTGAGACACCGTCAGTCCGCATGCTGCACCTGGACCCAGCCGTCCTGCGTCGCATAGGGGGAGTCCGGGGCGTAGGAGACCGGGAAATACCTCTGCTTCCAGTACTTCGGCTCATTGGTGAGCTTCCAGCCGCCGTCCTGCCACTTCACGATCACGTCATCCGTCTGGTCCTTGAGCGGATCATCGTCTGACCCGCCGTCGGGGGCCGTGGCATAGCGGTCGTAGTGCATCCAGACCTGCACCACATCACCTGGCTTGTCGCCGGGCGCTATAAGGGACTTGGACGTCGCTGCTTCCACCGAGGTGGTGAAGGTGAGTCCGGCCGGTGCGGGGCCGGAGGGAGGCAGGTTCGCTCCCTCGCGGAGCTTGCGGACCTCGGAGATCTGTTCGTCGATGTACCCGGTGGCGTCCGGTGAGGTGACGGCCTCCAGTTGCTGACGGGCCATCTGGTCGTCTAGGAAGGCGTACTCCTCCCAGAAGTAGACGGCGGCCGAGACCGCTCCCCTGGCGTTGTGCGGGAAGCCGGTCGAGGCCCCTCCCTTCTGGCCGGTGGGTACAGACAGCGTCAGCGGCTTGGCTTTCTCCGGGGTCATGTCCGGATTCCACAGTCCGCCCTTGTCCGAGCCCGACGGGGACGGCTTCGCCGAGGCGGTGGGTCCGGCCGTCGGTGCCTTCGCGTCGTCGCCCAGCATGGAGAAAGCGGCCACGGTGCCGATCGCAACCGCCGCCACTATCACTACGCCGATCCCCGCGAGCCGGACCTTGGCCGCGCGCGCCTTGCGGTCGGTGGCATCCATCAGGCCGCCATGTTGTAGAAGGCGAGGACCAGGCTGCTGGTAACGCCAATGCCTCCGGCGCCGATCAGACTCCAGAGCACACCCTGCTTGCCCCGAGCGGCGAGTGCCGCGCGTTCGGTGTTGTGGCCGATGGCCACCAGCGCCCACGCCACCAGACCACCCAGTACGGCGCCGGCCAGGCCCAGACCCGCGGTCCAGGCGAGGATCGTCTTGACCGGGGTGTTCACCTCGTCCGGCAGCTTTGGGGTGTAGTTCGGAACGACATCGGCGGCCAGGACGTGCAGATGCGGATCTGCGGCGACGGTGGTGGCAGCATCCAGAAAGAGACTCATATCGAATATACCTCGTCAAAGAGCGGGAACAGCAACGGAAACAGGGGCGGGAACCGGCGCCTCGGGCAGCGGTTCCCCCCAGGTGACATGGGCGGCGTCCCGGACCGCGTCGACAAGGCGGCGCACCGTCTGGCGGGTACGGGAGTTCAGACGCGTGGTCCGGCGCAGCCCGTGCGCGCGGATGTCGGGGTCGTGGGGCAGATTCACCACGGCCGCGGTGCGGGAGGCGAGCATCGTGGCGCCGGCCCGTACCAGCGCGGGCGGCCGCCCGTTGGCGGTGGCGACCAAGACGACCACGGTGCGCTGCAGCGGCAGGCCCTCGGCCTGCATCGCCATGACCGTCTGCTGGAGTGCGTGCAGGCCGCTGGCGGTCGCGGCGCCGCACAGCACCGGTACGGCGTAGGGGAGGTCGCACCAGCTGCGGGTCTGCCCCAGCCGGCCTTCGCAGCGGGCGACCAGGATGTCGTGGGCGACGGGATGGGTGGTGTCGGCAATGACGGCCTGCCATCCGCCGACGGCGGCCAGCTGGTACCAGGCGGCGGGGTCCTGGGGAAGGGCGAGCGGTGGACTGTGCCAGTCCCGTCCGTCGGTGAGGACCTGCCAGCCAGCATCTCCCGGCCCGGCGTACGCGGCGGACGCCGACTGGACCTGGCTGCGGGTAAGGGGCCGGTCAGGCGGCAACGACGCGAGCCCTGATGAGGCTTCCTGACCAGCCGTCCAGGCCGGCCAGGGTGAGGCGAGTCGGGGGCTGGTGTCCAGAACGGCCGCGCGCCCGGACTCGGCCAGACCGCACGCCAGGAGACCCGCCACGGTGGACCGGCCGCTCCCCCCGGCCGCAGCCATCACCGGAAGCAGGAGACGCACCCCTTCCCTCAACTCCAGCACATCGGACGAACCATCACGCTCTCTCACTAAGCCCCCAAAAACCAACCCTTGAGCGTTTGCTATAGTTAATATATGACGCGTTCGCGCCAACCGGAGGAGAGGCGGCGAAACTTTGCATATTTGCGCCGCCCGTTCTCCGAATTGACAGAACGGATCATCAAACATCGCGGTGAAGTTGACTGATGGCATAGTGTCACGCGCCATCACTCTTCCGTCGAGCCGGTTGTTCACCGCCGAAATGACCGTGATGGCCCGGCTGTGGGGGAGCAAATCTGAAGCGTCAGGCCAGGAGGGGGAGCCTGTGGGGGCCGCTCAGTGGATCAAGCCGGTCGTGGCCGGAGCAGTGATGACGCCGATCGCGCTCGGCGTGGGGCTCATGATGATCGTGACAATGGTCGGGGAAAACGAGGACAGCGACGGCGGAAACACCGCAGTGCCGGCCGGCAGCGGCCTGAAGATAGGCGAGGGCGGGGTGCCCGCCAAGTACGCGCAGCTCATCATCAATGCTGCGGCCGCGTGCAACCAGGGGCTGTCCCCCGCGATCCTCGCCGCGCAGATCCAGCAGGAGTCCGCCTTCAACCCCCGGGCCGGAAGCCCGGCGGGTGCTCAAGGTATAGCCCAGTTCATACCGGGGACCTGGCAGACCTGGGGCGTCGACGGCAACGACGACGGCAGGAAAGACGTCTGGGACCCGGCGGACGCCATCCCGGCCCAAGGTAAATTCATGTGCTCACTGCTGAAGCAGGCAAAGAAACACCCGGACTGGAATGGATCGCCCACAGAGATGGCCCTGGCCGGGTACAATGCTGGTTTCGGCAGAGTTCAGCAGTACCGCGGCGTGCCGCCCGAGTCCTTCGCCAACGGCGAGACTTACCACTATGTCCAGATCATCATGGCGAACTCCGTGAAACTGTCAGTACCGGCCGCCTCTGGTTCCTGGACCCTACCCATCGACGGACCCGCCGGTACCCCCTACCACCAGAAGGGGCCCTCCTGGTCCGGCGGATACCACACCGGCATCGACTTCGTGGTATCTGTCGGTACCCCCGTCAAGGCCATCGGACCGGGCAAGGTCGTCTCCGCTGCCCCGGGCGGCGCCTACGGCAACCAGGTCGTCATACGACACGACGACGGCCGGTACAGCCAGTACGCCCACCTGTCATCCGTGCAAATCTCCGCCGGGCAGAGCGTCCAGGGCGGCACCCGCATCGGCCTGTCCGGCGCGACCGGCAACGTCACGGGCCCGCACCTGCACTTCGAGATCCGCACCGGCCCCGCCTACGGATCCGATATCAGCCCCATCCCCTATTTGCGTACCAAGGGTCTGTCCATCTGACCACCGCCAGCCACACGGTTACCGAACCTGCCCGCACTCCAACCCGATCGAGGCCCCCATGGACGAACCGCGCTATGGACCTTGGGGGATGGTTACCCCCGCCTTCTGGCACGGCGCCGCTGCTGAGCCCCCAACCACCGCTCCGGCACACCCGGAACCACTTCGTATCCGGCTCACCGCCATACCCGCGCTCGTCGCGGCCGAACGTCCCGGCGACGCCGCCGCCCTCGCCGAAGAGATCGACCGTGAACTCACCGCCGCCGGTGAGCACACGATGGAGGTCGTCGATGTCCGGGAAGTCCGCGGCTACCTCGCGCACCTGCTGGGGGACCACTCCACCGCCGTGGGCTGGTACCTGCACGCCGTACGACTCCGGGCTGGCATCCAGGGCCCCGCACACCCTGACACGGTCCAGGCGGCCCGCCGGGCCTACAGCTTGTGGCGGGCCGTCCCAGCATCCGACGCCCGACGGCTCGGAGCCGAACTCCTCGCCGCTGTATCGGACATCCACGGCCCCGAAGCGACCGTCACTCGCCGCACCCGCGAACGGCTCGCCGCACTCTCCTCGGAGTGAAAGGCCCCGGGAAGTTTCGTTCGCCACCCTGAGACCGCTTGCCGGTGCCACGCCTGTCGGGCTGCACACGGCACTGGACGCGCTGGACGAATCGGAGCTCCGCCTCGTCCAGCAGGCAATTGAGGTGCAGTTGGCCACCGCCGGTGCTCACGGCCCACGGAGCGTGCGCGCCAGGGCGAGCCGGGCGGCGAAGCACGGGATCACCCCGGCGTGGCACACCGATCGCGGGGACTACGCCCGCCGCAACGACGTCCACTGGACGCGCAGTGACAACCTTCCCGCCGACGTGATCGCGAAGTCGGATGACCTGCGAGTTGTCTCCGGATTCCGCGTGCTCGAATTCTGGCGGTGCGATATCCGCGCCTTGTACCGGTGCCCGGACACCCAGAGGCGCTGCAGCAAGATGCACGCCACAACCAAGCCCAGGGACGTCTTCTTCGACGACCTGGTACGGCAGACCGCAGCCGGGCTGATCGTTCCGATCGAGTTCAAGGACGGATCCCGTACCCACCGCTTCTGGGTGACGGACACGGACCGGGACCGGTACGCGGACCTCACCAGCGGGCGCCGGGTACTTCCGTCCGCAGAGCCGGGGGAGGCGAGCCACGCGTCGACAGGAGCCAGCCACCGGGCTCCGACCTGCCGTCCTTCGCCTCCTCAACGCGGTATCCCGGTCTTTGCGGCCCCGCTCCCGTCGGTCCCGACGCAACCCGCCGCCCCGGCTACGCCGACGTCGCCTCGTCCTGCCCCGCCTGCTGTCTCCGCCACGGCTGAGACAGGCCTCCCCAGCGATCTGCTCGCCGCCCAGACCCGTCTGCACCAGGCCACTGCGGAGCTCGCCGCGCTCGTGCACACCCTGCCCTGGTCGGTGGAGCCTCACGGCGGCTGGCCCGGGACGAAGCACCCGCACACTGATGAGGTCACGGGCGGCCGCGAGCCCAGCCCCGGCTGGACCGCCGAGCAGAAGACCGCAGTCGATCGCCTCACTCAGGAGGTCCGTCACTGTCGGCATGCACCCGTACTGGAGCGAGTTCAGCGGCGAGAACCTGGTCGACGCCCGGATGAACCTGAAGGCGCTCCCCGCCCCAAGACCGTTCCGGCGGTCGACGCGACGACCGCCACCTGACCCAGGAAGACTGCCCGCCGACGCCCGCAGCAGAGTATGGCGGGCGTGGAGACGCTCTTCGGTGACGTGCCCTTCGGGAATAGTCCGAACGCGCTGGCCGCGTCCAGACACACCCGTTGGGCCGTGGCGCGCGAAGTGGAGGGTGTCAGGTCTCGGAGGTGTCGTTGCCGGTACGTCGGCCCAGCGACGGATCAGCCGCTCTGCCCGGATCAGCGCGGCGATCGATACGACGGTGCTGATGAGCATGATGGACCAGGCAACCGCCTGCCATGTCGACTCCGGGCGGGCTGGTCGTCTCCACCCGCGCCCGCTTCGGTTTCGAAGCCGCCGGGGGCACGACCGACGATGCCCGGGTCCGGGACATCCCCCAGGCCCTGCTGCCCCTCTACGCGGACCAGCTGTTCACCGCGTGGGAGCAGGGCGCCACCGAGCAGCAGCTCCAGCAGATCGCCGCCGACGGCCTCGCGTAGATGTACTTCCGCGCCAACAACTCCCTCGCGCACGGCCTGGGCGTGGAGTTCACCGACGTGGAGCACATCCAGATCGAGCTGTAGCCCACAAGCGCCTCGTCCCCGACATTGAAGCTGCCGGGGACGAGGCGTTTCACATTCCTGCGAGGGGCGGACCGTGAGGGCTCGGATCCCGAGGCGACCTCAAGCCCGGCACTCCGGCCGTAACCCTCTGTAATCTATTTCATCTCATCGCGATGCAATGGAATGCAATGGATTAAACTGGAGCGCATTGGAGCCTGCGTTTTGCTGCGTTTTTCGCAGGAGGTCTGCGTCTTCCTGCGTTTTTCGCAGGAGGGGGGCCAGCGAATGCCACTTCACTGCTTGATGGTGACCGGGATCACATCCACGCCTGTGAGCTGCGGGTTTTCCGGTATGTATGTATCGCAGGTGCGCGAGAAGGTAGGCAGAGTGTAGGCAGAGTCTCGCCTTGTGCCCGCATTCCCGCATGAGCAACTACACCGATCAGCTTCTCGCCGATAGACTCCGCAGAACGCGAAAGGAGCCCTGCGCCCCAACGGGTTTCTCAGGCCTCTGAGTTGGGAGGGCTCCTCTCGCGGTGTCCCCTAAACGCACGCAAACGCAAGGAACCACATGCCCGAGCCTAGCGCGAATTCAGATCCGAAGCACCCACACCGTGTGGACAGATGGCTCTCGTCCATCAGCACTCACCTGCGAAAACGGAGTGGGGGCCGTGGACACGGCGTCCACCACCACTTCCTACAGGGCGTCACCTACAAGCTGGGCAGCGGCGCCGTGACGCTGCTGATCCTGTGGTGGGAGACGCGGCACTGACCGGACCGCGGGCCCGCAGCCAGCTGCGGGCCCGTACTGCGGGCGGCCATCAACCTGACGAGACTGCGCGCCGACGTGCCCACCAGGACAGCTGCGGGTGGCTGTGTTGACGGCCCGGCCGAACGCCTCCAGGCGCGCCGCGTCCTCCACGTCCTGGTCTGGCGGCCCTCTCGTGCTGCGGCGTCGGCCGGGTGTGTCCGGTGGTGTCACTTGTTGTCGTTTGTGCAATTCCGGTTGACGATCGGTCAATTCTGGTGTGATCTACGCCACTTGATTGCACACTGTCGGCCGGATCGAGTGATCAGGAGATAACCGTCCGTGCTGGTCAGGGGTGCCCTCCTCGCATCGATCCGAACGCGCAATCTAGCTGTTCGTGGCCAGATATATGCACAGCGTGATTTTCCTCGGCGGATCTGTGAGTTTTCCACGACCGGAAACGTTTAAGTGAGCCCTGAGGCCAACGGGCCTCCGGTGCGCGCCGGTTGCGTACCGCCCCCGCATGGATGAGGAACCACGATGACCGAGGCCACTGGGAGACGCGCGTGAATGACGACGACGTCCCCGACGGTGCCCCCGAGCTCCGCCCGCAGCTGACTCCGGTGCATGTCCCGCTGGACCTTCCGCTCGACTACGAGGCCCTGTACCTCGGGTACCAGGAAGCCTTCCACGCCTACGCGGAAGTCCACTTCGGCAGCCGCGAGGCGGCCGAGGAAGTAATCCACAAGGCGTTCCTGGAGATCCTGGGCGGCTGGGACGAACTGCTGCGGGCCGGCAACCTGGAGCAGGGCGCCTGGGCGATCGTGCGCCGGGCCATCGACGACCAGCTCAAACGGGAGGGCCGAGCTCCCGCGTTCGTCATCAACGGCCCCATAGCCCAGGCCCTGCGTGCGACCCGGGACAAGCTCAAGGTGATGGAGAGCAGCACCGGCCTGTACGCGGCGATCGCCGCACTGCCTGCCCGGCAGTTCGAGGTGATCGTGCTCCGCTACATCCTCGGCTACCCCACGGCCAAGGTCGCCTGGTACGTGGGCGTGGACGCCCGGACGGTGGGCCACCACATCCGCCGGGGCCGCGAACGACTCCGCGTGGTCCTGGACCTGCCCCCCGACACACGCAAGACAGAAGGAGGAGGACAGACGTGACCTCCATCAGCGAACTCCTGGCCCACGCGGCCATCCCCACCTCCCACCGCGGCTTCGACGTCGCCGGCGCGCTGCGGCGCATCGCGTCCGAGGCCGCCCGGCTCTCCCCGCCCCCGCACATCGAACGGGCCACCCAGGCCGGGCAGCGTCTGAGCGTGGTCTGCCGCTGGGTCATCAACGAACCGAACGCCGCCGTACACATGGACCGGCTCGCCGACGACGCCCGGCTCACGCCGCCCACCACGAACCCGGACGGCGAACTCGACATCGAAGGAGCGCTGGTCTTCGCCTGCCTGCTCCACCTGACCAACCACCCCGAATCCGCGCAGTTCTGGTGGCAGCTCGCCGCCGGCGCTGGCAGCCGGGCCGCCGCCTACTGCCTCCACCTCCACCACCTCAAGCTCGGCGAGACCGAGGCCTCGCAGCACTGGTACCACCAGCTGACCCACTCCATGGCCGACTCCGCGCCTCCCGACGCCGCGTTCATCGAAGGCCTCGAAGCCGTCGCCCGCTACGTCCGTACCAGCGGCACCGGCGCCAGCGCCCCGACCGGGGGACTGGAGAGCGAAGTCGACCGGCTCGCATCCCGCGGCACCAACCCCTCCGGCGTCATCGAACACCGCCCCGACCGGCGCCTGGCCCAGCGGCTGCACGAATTCACCGCCCGCCGCTGACCCCGTCCCGCACATAGCAGAGGGAGCCCACTCCCGGCCATCGGTTCCGAGGCCACAAGCCGGAAGGGCTCCCCACGCGGCATCCCTCCAAGTCAAGGAACACCGATATGAACGATAGCCCCGCGCACCGCAAGACCACCGCACTCCTGACGGGCCGTCTCATCCGCTGGACCGCCCGGAACCGACGGGCCGCCGCCG
>NZ_FMDK01000121.1 GCF_900091995.1 Streptomyces sp. MnatMP-M17 | reverse complement strand
GGACGGAGAACGGGCTGCCGCAGCGGCGCAGCCGTGGCCGCGCGCCGCTCGGCTCCCACAATCTCGGCCTCCGCAGCACGGGCCGCGACCCGGGTCGCGGCCCGGACCGTACGCCGGACCACGGCCCGGCGCCCAGGAGCAACGGCAGCAATGGCAGCAACGGCAGCAACGGGCCGAGCGGCGCCTCCGGGCCAGGCGGCGAACCCGGGCCCGGCATCTGGCTCGAAGCGTTCACCAAGGCGGTCAACGGCACTCCGCAGGAGCCTCCCGCCGCGGCGGGAGACACGCCGACCGGGCCCGGCGACCGTGGCGAATCCGACGACGTGCGGGGCAAGGGAGAGCTGAAGTGATCCAGCAGCGGGCCAATTTGGACTGGATGCTCAAGGAACTGGCCGACGGAGTACCGCAGATCCAGCAGATCGTGGTGCTCTCCGCGGACGGCCTCCGGATCGCCCGGCACGGCGGCGACCCGGATGTCGCCGACCGGCTCGCCGCGGCCTGCGCGGGACTCCAGAGCCTGGCCGCCGCCGTCGCCGCCGAGATCCCGCACAGCGACGGACGGATGCGGCTCGTCGTCATCGAGGTCGGCGGCGGCTTCTTCTATCTGATGGAGGCCGGCGAGGGCGCGTATCTCGCGGTGCTCGCCGACGAGACGGTCGACGCGGGTCTGGTGGGCGCCCGGATGAGGGACATGGTCGTCCGTATCGGCGCCCATCTCACCAGTCCGCCGCGCCACGAGGGACACGACGGGCAGGCCGGATGAGTACGCCTCCTCAGCGGGAACGCAGGAACCCCGAGGCGGATGTGGGGGACCCGGAACGCCTGTATGTGATCACCGGAGGACCGGACGGCGCCGAACGGGCCGCGCTCGATCTCGTCACCATGATCGTGGCACGTGACGAACCGTCACCGACGGTACAGCCGGAACAGGCCGCCATTCTGCGGCTCTGCCGGGCACCGCTGTCCGTGGCCGAGCTGTCGGCCTATCTCACTCTCCCGTTCAGCGTGGTGACCGCGCTGCTGACCGAACTCCTCGCGGCCGGACTGGTCGAGTCGCGGGCTCCCGTCGTCCGCGCGGCGCTCCCTGACCGGTCCCTTCTCGAAGCGGTGATGCATGGACTCCAGAGACTGTGAAGCGACCGCGGCCACGATCACGGGCCCCAGGAGCGAGGACATCCTGCCCACCACGGCCACCTCCGCCGTGAAGATCGTGATCGTGGGCGGCTTCGGCGTCGGCAAGACGACGATGGTGGGCTCGGTCAGCGAGATCCGTCCGCTCACCACCGAGGAGACCATGACGCAGGCCGGCGTCGGCGTGGACGACAACTCGGGTGTCGAGAGCAAGACCGCCACCACCGTCGCCATGGACTTCGGCCGGATCAGCATCACCGAGCGACTCGTGCTCTATCTCTTCGGCACTCCGGGCCAGGAGCGGTTCTGGTTCCTCTGGAACGGCCTCTTCGAAGGCGCCCTGGGAGCCGTGGTGCTGGTGGACACGCGCCGTCTCGAAGTGAGCTTCGATGTGATCGGACGGCTGGAGGAGCGCGGCGTACCGTTCGTCGTCGCCGTCAACACCTTTCCCGACGCGCCGCACCATCCCGTCGAAGCGCTGCGGAAGGCACTCGACCTGCCCGACGAGGTCCCGATGGTCGACTGCGACGCACGGCAGCGGGCCTCCTGCCGCGATGCCCTGCTGACACTGATGCGCTATCTGCACGCGCTGGCGATGCCCGCGGACTGACCGAGGCGCGCCGCAGCGCCCTGCCCTGCCGGGCCCGGTCCGGCCATCCCCGTATCCCTTTCTGCCCGCTCCCTGGAGTGAACGCCCGTGACCACGCCTTTCTCCCATCCGTCCGGAACCGACGGCCACCAGGCGCCGCCGCCCGGCTGCCCGGCCCACGGTCTGCGCCGGCTCTACGGACCCGAGGCCGAGAACGATCCCATGGGTCTGTACGAGAAGCTGCGCGCCGAACACGGTTCCGTCGCGCCCGTACTGCTCCATGGCGATGTACCGGCCTGGTTCGTCCTCGGGCACAGCGAGAATCTCCATATGACGCGTACGCCGTCGCAGTTCTCCCGGGACTCACGGCGCTGGCGCGCACAGCACGACGGCACCGCGCCTCCTGACCATCCGCTGGCGCCGGTCTTCACCTGGCAGCCCATCTGTGTCTTCGCCGACGGCGCGGAGCACGAGCGGCTGCGCGGCGCGGTCACCGACTCGATCGCCCGTATCGACCACCGTGGTGTCCGCCGCCATATCAACCGCTACAGCAACCGGCTGGTCAACGAGTTCTGCCAGGACGGCAGGGCCGACCTGGTCAGCCGCTTCGCCGAGCATCTGCCGATGATGGTGATGGCGCAGATCCTCGGTATGCCCGAGGAGTACAACGAGCGCCTGGTGCAGGCCGCCCGCGACATGATCAAGGGCACCGAGACCGCCAACGAGAGCAACGAGTATGTGATGGCCGTGCTGCGCAGGCTCGTGGCCCGCCGACGCGACACTCCCGAGGAGGACTTCGCCACCTGGCTGACGGAGCATCCGGCCGGGCTCACCGACGACGAGGTCGGCCAGCATCTGCGGCTGGTGCTCATCGCGGCCTACGAGACCACCGCCAATCTCCTCGCCAATGTGCTCCGTATGGTGCTCACCGATCCACGCTTCCGGGCGCGGCTGAGCGGTGGCCATATGACGCTGCCGGAGGCGGTCGAGCAGACGCTCTGGGACGAGCCTCCCTTCACCACGATCTTCGGCCGCTGGGCGGTCGGCGACACCGAACTGGGCGGCAAGCGCATCAAGGCGGGCGACGCGCTGATCGTCGGTATCGCGGCGGCCAACGCGGATCCGGTGGTACGTCCCGATCCCGCCGCCTCCATGCAGGGCAACCGCGCGCATCTCGCCTTCAGCGGCGGCCCGCACGAGTGTCCGGGCCAGGACATCGGACGCGCCATCGCCGACACCGGGATCGACGCGCTGCTGCTGCGGCTGCCCGATCTCCAGCTCGCCGTGGAGGAGCGCGAGTTGCGCTACTCGGCGGCGCTGATGTCCCGTCAGTTGCTTGAGCTGCCCGTGACGTTCGCTCCTCGGCCGCCGCAGGATGTCACCGGTCCGCCGAACGCGGCGCCCGGCGCCCGGCGTCCGCAGTGGCAGGTGGACTCGCCCAGGCCGGTCCCGGCCTCCGAACCTCAGCCGCTGCCGCGGTCGCCGCAGACGGAGGTACCGCAGGAGGTCCCGGCCACCGCCGTCCCAGCCACCGCCGCGATGCTCCCGATGCCTGTGCCGGCCAACGCGCCGCGGCGCGCCTGGCGAGCGGTGGCCCGCTGGTGGCGCGGACACTGACCGATCTCACACCTGACCGGCCGCTAAGGCCCGGTCCGTCACACAGACCCGTACGGCGGTGTCGCTGCCGTACGGCCGGCGCTACTGCCCGTACGGACCGGTGCGAGCCGTACGGTCAGTACGCCGGGTCCAGCTGGTCCCACCACCAGGAGATCGTGGGGATCGGCAGCGGCTCCTGGCTGTCGTCGGCCGGCCGCTGCTTCCACCAGCCGCCGGGCGTCGCCTTCGGTACCGACGGCACGGAGTAGCGAGGACAGATCGACGCCCAGTCGAGATGGCCGCGGACGAACTGGCCGAGTCCCTTGATGTACCGGCGCAGATCGTTGTCCGCCTCCTTCAGCACCTGCGCGGCCAGCCGCTCGAAGAGCACCATCACCCGGTCCCGCATCGCCACCACACGGACGAGCGCACGCCGTGGATCGAGTCCCTCCTCCTGGCAGAGGACATCGATCAGATTGAGATTGTCACCGGCCCGCAGCAGCTCCTTGTTCCGTGAGTAGAGATCGTTGTCCCAGCTCACCAGCGTCCAGGTGATCTCGGTGAGCGCGCGTATCCGTGGATCCTGCATATCCTCGTCGGCCACCGAGAAGCCGCCGACGACCTCGATCATCGCCGTGGAGGGCGCCATCCCGATGGCGCGCATCCACAGGGTGATGTAGTCGTCCAGCGAGGGCAGTTCGGGATTGCGGCGCCAGGACGCCTCCCACACCAGGCCCGAGGTGTAGACACGCATCGCCTCCGTCAGCCGGCGCAACTGGCGCGGTGACGCGAACCGTTCCGCCTCCAGCCGCAGCCGCCGCAGCGCCGCCGTATGCGGCGAGTCGCGCGGTCCCTGTGCCGTCGGCGCCTCCACGGCGCGCATGATCCGTGAGGTCTCCTGGGCGAGCAGATCCGCCGTGGCCTCGGACTCGTCGCACATACCGTCGTCCAGCGAGAAGAGCACGGCGTGGAACTTGGCCATGAGAGTGAGCGGTCCGAGCTCTCCGTACGGCATCGTCGAGGCCGTCAGACCGCCGAAGTCGCAGATGGCGAGGCGTTTGAGCTGATGTTCGTCGCTGTCGAGCCGCTGTTTGAGCATCCACCGTACGGTCCGGTCGTTGAGCGCCTCCACCGACGGATGCCGGGCGGACGGGACCGGGCAGTAGAACGGTACGGCCGGAAGCTGCTGGACCAAGCGCTGTTCCGGGACGCTCGAAACATCCGGGACACAGGTCATGATCGGCCTCCTGGTACGGCGAGGGGCGGAAAAGTGACGTGCGGAGAAACGACGTACGGACATGGCGTGGTGGCGTTCGGGAGGAGCGTATATGCCCGTGTCGGATCGTCAACAACTATGCAATTGGCCACCGGTTGGCCGGAACTGACGGCCCGTGAGCTGAACCGATCAACTCGGATCGGCCGTCGGCGGGCGGGCGCCGCCGACGTGGTGAAAGTCCCGCCGGCCGGGAAGTGCTCCCGTAACGGCTTGTATGGGACGCGGACATGTCCGGATCGTTCCCGGTACGCCATTGCGCGGGGTCGGCAGGAGACGGCCGGTATGAGACGGATGTACGGCTCGACGGGCTGGACGGGCTCGACGGCCCGCGTGGGCGTCGCGCGGGCCCGGATGCCGGTGGGCCCCTCGGCATGTGAGGGGCCCACCGGACCGGGAGTCGCGCCGCCCCCGTCCCCACGGTGCGGCGCGGGCCGACCGTCGTCATCCGCTCGGGCGACGGTCCGCCGTTCATGCGGGCGAGGTGACCTCCAGCCCGAGCACGGGAAAGACCGCGGCCTCCAGGAAGCGGATGAGATACGGCTCGTCCGCGTTCCGGCCGGCCAGCATCGGCCGTGCGCGCACGACACCGATGAGCTGGGCGGCCACGAACTCGTTCGCGGGATTGTCCGCCGCGACCTCACCGCGCTCCACGGCGCGGCGGACCATCGTCTCGATCGCCTCGACCTCCGGTTCGATGACGGCCTCGCGCAGGGCCCGCAGCAGCTCCGGATTCTGGAGCGCGGCATGGCTGAGCGCGTGCAGCAGCGCGGTGTCGCGTCCCGCGCCGGTCGCCGCCGTGCAGACCGCCATCCGGAGATCACCCGCCAGGGTGCCGGTGTCGATGTCCGCGAGTCTCACACAGCTCGTGCCCCGGAGCGCGGCGGCGACGAGCTGCGGCTTGGTGCGCCACTGACGGTAGAGCGTGGACTTGCCGCAGCGTGAGCGCGCGGCGACGCCCTCCATGGTCAGCGCCTCGTAACCGCTCTCTCTGAGCAGATCCAGAGCGGCCTCGTAGAACTCCAGCTCCCGTTCCGGTGTGATCTTGGAGCGGCGCTGCGGTTTCATCGTCTCTCCCTGTCCCGTTCCCGCGTCCAATTCCCGCCCCCGGACCGCCCTTCGACCAGCTTTCCGAGGGTTCCGATACGCCAGTGTACCGATACGGATCCGTATCGGTACACTGGCGTATCGATAGGGCGTGGTACTCACCGCGTCGCCGCACCACCACGCCGTCATGCGCGACGTGCTGTCCTTGCAAGGGGGTCGGGTGATATACGCCCGCACTGGGCCCGCCGAACGGGAGCAGGACACTCCCGCCCGACCGCCCCTCGTACGCGAACTGCTGCTCGTCGCCGGACTCTTCCTCGTCTACAAATTCGGCAGGCAGGCCGCCACCGGCCACACCGCCGAGGCGTTCCGCAACGCCCACCGGGTCTGGGACTGGGAGCGCACGCTCCGGCTCCCGGACGAGGGCACCGTCCAGAGCGTGCTGCTCCACGGCGGCACGCTCGTCCAGTGGGCGAACACCTACTACACGGTGGTGCACTTCCCGGCGACGCTGCTCTTCCTCTGCTGGCTCTACTGGCGCAGCCCGGGCCACTACGTCTGGGCCCGCCGGGTGCTCGCCACGCTCACCGGTGCCGCGCTCGTCCTGCATGTGCTGATGCCGCTCGCGCCGCCGAGGCTGCTTACCGCGACCGGTCTGGTGGACACGGGCCGGGTGTACGGGCCGACGGCCTACAGCGCGGCGCCCGCCACCGACTCCATGGCGAACCAGTTCGCGGCGATGCCCTCGCTCCATGTCGGCTGGGCGGTGATGGTCGCGGTCGGTCTCATCGCCGCCACCCGCTCCCGGTGGCGCTGGCTCTGGCTGCTGCATCCGCTGACGACGCTGTTCGTGGTCATAGGCACCGCCAATCACTACTGGCTCGACGCGGTCGTGGCCGTCGCGCTGCTGACCGTCGTGCTGGTGTGCGTACGGGCGCCGGGCCGGCGTCGCGGCTCGCGGATCGTACGGTCCGGTCCCGGCGTACGGTCCCGCCACGGCGTACGGTCCGGTCCGGGCGTAGAGGGCGCGGCGGCGGACGCGTGGCCGGGAGCGGCGGAGGAAATCCAACCAGCGCCGGCACCGGCGCCGGCACGGATGTCCGGTGTCCCGCTGGCCGCGTCGGGAACGGCGCGGTGAGCAGCCCGATGAGCGGCGCGACGGTGGTCGCCGTCACACTCGCGCTGCTCTCCGCCGTCGCGTACGCCGCCGCGGCCGTCGCCCAGGAGCGGCTCCCCC